>JBDTWV010000512.1:0-2500 GCA_040006495.1 Dokdonella sp. | reverse complement strand
TCGGAGTCAAGAATTACCGCACCTATTTCGAAGTCACCCGGCGCTGCCTTGCTGAAGATGGGTTATCGCTGCTGCACTGCATCGGCTCCAACGTCTCGTTGAACCACACCGATCCGTGGATCGCGAAGTACATTTTCCCCAACTCGATGGTGCCGTCCGCTGAGCAGATCGCAAACGCCGCCGAAGGCCTGTTCGTTACTGAAGACTGGCATAATTTCGGCGCCGACTACGACCGCACGCTGATGGCCTGGCGCGACAACTTTGACGCGGCGTGGCCGCGACTCGCGGAGAAATACAGCGAGCGCTTCCGGCGCATGTGGCGCTACTACCTATCTGGTTCCGCTGCAGTATTCCGCGCTCGCGAGGATCAGCTCTGGCAGCTCGTGCTCTCGCCTCGAGGAACTCCCGGGGGCTACCGCGCACCACGCTGAGGCTCAGAGCGAGGGCCGTCCCTCGACGCCGTTGCGGGACAGCACATCTTCGACTTGGTCGACTTGGTCGACTTGCGCGTTGTCGTTGGATGCGGTTGGCGTGAATTGCACGCCAGCGACACTGCCCACGTAAAAGCGTGATTTGCGCGCGCGGGGAAATTCCACCGAGGTAAAGGCGATAGTGCACGGCGTGAATCGATGGCTATGGCGCAATGGCCGTATCGTTGTTCAGTCGAAGTTGCCGAGGAAGATCTTGTCCGGGTCGTAGCCCGTACCCTTCAGCGTGATCGTGTTGTTCGGGCGCACACCGGTCGTGTTCGTAAATGAGAGGATCGTTGTCGTGGAGCGAAGCCCGAGTACGCTGGCGCCAGGCTGGAAGCGATAGACGATCTGGCAAGCTGCCCCAACATCGAGGCTGGTAGGACAGCCGTTGGCAGCACTGAATGGATAGTTCACGCTGCCACCAAGGAAACCCGTCAGCGGAGCTTCGCTGGTATTGGTGACCGTCACTGGCACGTCCATGTAAGTGCCGGTCTGCACCTGGCCAAAATCGATGTCCACCGGCGTCACTTGGGCGAGGGTGCCGATGCCGGTGCCGCTGAAGCTCAATGGAAAATTCTTGCCTTGCCCGCTGCCGGAGGCACCGACCGAGGTAACCGCCGAGACGGCACCCAGCACTCGTGGCTGAAAGCGGTAGCTGAACGAGCATTGCGCACCGGCAGCGAGACCACCGCCACATGAGCCGCTGACAGCAAACGCGCCGCCGGCGTTGTCATTGAATCCGCCACCAGAAAACGAAATGATGCCGGCACTGATATTGGTCGCGACGAAATCGAAGGTGACCGTGCGGCCGATCTTGATCGAGCCGAAATCGATACTGCGCGGGACTAATGTCGCGATGCTGGAACTGGTGCTTCCATCGCCGCTGAAATTCAATGGCGCATACATCGAGATATTCGGCAGCAGCACTGAAAGGCCGACGCCGGTCGCGCCGGTTGCCGACGCTGTGGTCGACGGCGTGAAGGAATAGTTCAAATGGCAGGCGCTGCCGGGGCCCAGGGCGTTGCCGCCGCAAGTGTCGCCAGTGATACCGAATGGGGGCGCAACAGGACTGCCGCCAACCGAAGTAATGGTGGTATTGAGGTTATTGGTGATGGTGACCGGAATGACGACCGTCGCGCCGATTTGCGACGTGCCAAAATCGACGGCGACTGGCGACACCTGCCCTAGCGATTCGGTGCCGCTACCAATGAAGTTCAATGTCTGCACCGTCGAGCCGACACTGATGCTGGCGTTTGCGCTGAAGGTCTGCCCTGGCGCGGTCGGCTTGAACGTGTAGTACAACGAGCAACTGCCGTAGGCCAGCAAAGCATTGCTGCCTCCGCATGTGCCGGGGCTGCTCGTAAAGCCACCCGCGGTGTTGAAGGCGCCGATGGTCACGGACTTGGCCTGATTGGTCAGGTTCTTGACCGTCACCAATCCGAGGATCGACGCGCCAACCTTGATCGCACCGAAATCGACCGCGATCGGGCTCACGTTGACGAGCCGCGGCGTGGCCGCGAGAAATTGATCCGGCCACGCGGCGTCGAATACGGAAAGTGCGTTGACGTTGGCTGACGTAATCATTGCGAACGCAACGCCGATACTGATCGATCGTTGGTTTTTCATTCGGAAAAATCCTGTCATGGGCCGCGCTTTTTGGGGCGTTGAATATGGGCTGCCATGCAGCACGCACTCACTCGAAACCATTGCGGAACAGCACGTCCTGCTCGTAAGCACCGATATCCACATGCGGGCCGATCGTGCGTGGCTTTATGGCCAGGTCATAGGCCAGCGCGCCGCCGGGAGGCGAATCGTAGCCGGCATCCACCAAAGTTGATGCGCGCATCAGTTCGAAGCTGAAGCACCCCAATCCCGCACAGGATGCGAAATCCGGCGCGACGCTCTGGTTGCCTTGGCTGACCGGGTCGGGCTGAGTTCCGCCCTTCGTGCCCACATCATTATTGATGAGCGCGATCCAGGCGCCGGCACTGAGGTCCACGGCGCCATTGGCCGTATTGTTCCAGACG
>JBDTWV010000511.1:0-2500 GCA_040006495.1 Dokdonella sp. | reverse complement strand
GCAGACTTTGACATCACTCGCGCCGCTTTCGATCTGTTTACGCAATGGCTGGAGGCGGATGCGCCGGAGCGCACGCAGCTTCTCGACCGCATCGCCCAGCAGGATGCCAGTCTCCATGAGCGTTTACTGGCTTTGATTGCAGCGGATCATGGTGCCGACGCGGCCGCGTTCCTTGCCGACAGCGCGCTGCTCGACATCGCCGTGACCCATGCGCCACCTGCCGACAGCGATCCCGGCGACCGCCGCGTCGGCGCCTGGGTTCTCGACCGATCGATTGGCACGGGCGGCATGGGCCAGGTTTGGCTCGCGCGGCGCAATGATGGGCAGCACGGGGGCGTGGCCGCGATCAAGATGGTGCGCGTGGCGGTTGCCGATGCCCACGCAAACGCGCGGTTTGCGCAAGAAGGTCGCATCCTCGCGCAGCTCGCGCATCCGCATATCGCGATGCTGCTCGATGCCGGATTCAGCGCGGATGGGCAGCGCTTCCTGGTGCTCGAGTATGTGGATGGGGAACCGATTGATCGTTGGTGCGATGCACGTCGCCTCGAGCTAGGCGCGCGCCTCGGCGTTTTTTTGCAGGTATGCGCGGCGGTTGCACATGCGCACGCGCACCTCGTCGTACATCGCGACCTCAAGCCATCGAACATCCTCGTTCTCGCCGACGGCAACGCCAAACTGCTTGATTTCGGCGTTGCCAAGCTGATCGAGCGCGCGGCAAGTGAACCGTTGACCATCGATGCAACCGCCGCGTTGACGCCGGGTTACGCCGCGCCCGAGCAGATTACCGGTGCGCCGATCTCGACCGCTACCGACGTGCACGCGCTTGGCGCCATCCTGTGTAGGCTGCTCGCGGGACACTCGGCGTTTGGATCAGAGCGCTCGACTCCGGCGCAGCTCGCGCGCGCGGTGGTTGATGACGAGCCGCGGCGCTTGACCGATTTCGGTGCGGATCTCGACATCACTGCGATCGCCGCCGCGCGCAGCACGACACCCGAGCGCCTGCGACGGGCACTGCGCGGTGATCTCGAAGTGATCGTCGCCAAGGCGCTGAAGAAGAGTCCGGAGCAGCGCTACGCGAGCGCCCAGGCACTAGCTGACGATGTGCGCAGGCATCTGGAACACCGGCCGATCACGGTACGCGCTGACAGTGCTGCCTACCGTGCGCGCAGGTTCATGCGCAGGCACTGGTTGCCACTTTGTGCTGCTGCTCTGCTGATGCTGGTAGTCATCGTCAGCGCGACGCTGATCGCCGCCCAGTCGCGCCAGACCGCGCGCGAGGCGCGGGCGACGCTCGCGGTCAAGGATTTTCTGTTCGGGTTGTTCACGGCAGTCGATCCGACCGAAGCGCGCGGGAAGGAGATCAGCGCGCGCGAACTGCTCGACCGTGGCCGCGAACGGGTCGAGGCCGATGCGCACGGTGATCCGGCACTCAAGGCCGAGTTGCGCGCGACGCTTGGACGCATCTACGGTCAACTCGGCTTGTTCCCCCAAGCCGTCGAGCTGCAGCAGCACGCGATTGCAGCGCTGAAGTCCGCCGGCTCGATGCCGGGTTTGCTTGTGCGCACCGAGATCGAGTACGCCAATTCGCTGCGCGAACAGGGTGACTTGAAAGGCGCCAGTGCGGCGGTTTTGGACGCGCAGCAGAACCTGGAGGCGTGGCCGAAGTCCACAGTCGAAGACCAGATTCGCGTGCTCACTGCCAGGGCCAAGATCGAGATTTCGCGGCGCGATTTCGCATCGGCCAAACGCTATGCCGATGCGAGCGTCGCACTCGGCAAGGCATCGCCCGTCGACACGGCGCTGCAGGCGGAAAGCACCTGGACCAAGGCTAGTGCCGAGTGGGGGCTGAAGTCTCTGGACCGCGCCGAGGCGGACTTTCGTGAAGCGCTGCGTTTGATGACGCTGGCCCAGGGTGATAGCAGTCCGCGCGTCGGCATACTGCATGGCAATCTTGCAATGGTCATGCGCAGTCAATCCAAATACGCGCAAGCCCTGACTGAAGGTGAGACGGGCCTCGCGATCGACCAGCGCACGCTGGGTCCGAAGCATCCGACTGTCGCCAACGATCACGCCACACTGGGCTTGACCCATTATCACCTTGGCCACTACCAGCAGGCACGCGAGCTGTTGGAGCAGGCAGCCGATGTGCAGCGTTCGGGCGTCGGCATCGACAGCCCCGCGCGCGCTGGTTTTCTGATCAATCTGGGCCTGGTCCTGATCGAGATCCCGGATCTCGATGCGGCGGAAAAGGCGTTCACCGAATCGCTGCGCATCTGGCAAGGCAAATACGGCAAGGAGTTCCCCGGCACGCTGGTCGCGCTTGCGGGCCTTGGCCGCGTGCACTTGCTGCAGGGTCGCCTCGATCAGGCGCAGACAGAACTGAGCGAAGTGCACGCAATGGACGTGAAACTCGGGGTGCGCGACGACTACGCCAATCTCTACGAACTGGGCGAACTGCACCGCGCACGCCACGACCCCCTGGCCGCGGTGACGCTGGATC
>JBDTWV010000510.1:0-2511 GCA_040006495.1 Dokdonella sp. | reverse complement strand
CCGAGGACACGGTGAAACACATCTTGTCGTAGATATCCATGAACGACAGCGGCCCTGACGTGTGCGCGCCGGCGCCGGACACATACGCGCCGCGCGGACGCAGCGTCGAAAATTCATAGCCGATGCCGCAACCGGCTTTCAGCGTAAGCCCGGCCTCGTGCACCTTGTCGAGGATGTTGTCCATCGAGTCGTCGATCGTGCCGGAGACCGTGCAGTTGATCGTCGAGGTCTTCGGCTTGTGTTCGTGCGCACCCGCGTTCGAGGTGATGCGGCCGGCCGGGATCGCGCCGCGGCGCAGCGCCCACAGGAATCGGTCGTGCCAGTAGGTCTGCTTTTCCGGCGTCGCCTCGACCTCGGACAGCGCCTTGGCCACGCGCTGGTAGGTGTGGTCGATCGTGGTGTCGATCGGCTCGCCCTGTTTGGATTTCAGGCGGTATTTCTTGTCCCAGATGTCGAGGGATGCGGGCTGCAGGGGAATTTCCACCGCGCCACGTGCGAGCTTTTCCAAGCGCACCGTGCTCATTCTTCTTATCTCTCCATTATCGACCGGGATGCGCCCCGGCTTCGTTGTCATCGATCTTCGCCCGGGACGTCTCGCGTCCTTTTCTCCACGGCAAACACCGTTACCCGCTCATCAAAGCGCCCCCGATTGGCACGCCACGGCTCGCTAAAACCGCTTCCAGCTCCCTGGCTTGCCGCGCGCAAAACCCCAAACTGTGGGATTGTTGCGCTCGCACATACACAAGATATTGTGACGCGCCGCCTAACGTACGCGGCCAACCCGGCGATGTAAAGTGCTTATGCGGTAAACCCGCATCGCAGCTGGCAACCAGAACACACGACGCGACGCGGCCGACCGCAAAGCCGGAAACCTCGACCGATTTGCGCGGTCTGAGCGATGCGCCGATGCTTCACTCCTCGATTGATTGCCAACCCACCCGGATCCACATGAAGCCCGTCGATTCCGCATTGCTGCCGTCCCCCACTGACGCAGCGGAGCGGACTCAGAGGACACGCAACACGGTTGCGTGTCGTATCCACCACCGCGACCAGGACGCCGCCATGCCCGACACCTTGCGCAATTTCCGCTCACTCCCACGCGCCGCTGCATGCGCATTCCAGCTCAGCCTCGCGCTGGGCGCGCTACTGCCGCTTGCCGCGCAGGCTGCCTTGCCGCCCGTGATCGACGGCCAGGCGCTGCCTTCGCTGGCACCGATGCTCGAAGGGGTGACGCCGGCGGTGGTCAACATCGCCTCGAAAACCCACGTCGCGGTGCGCAATCCGTACTTCGACGATCCGGTGTTCCGGCGCTTCTTCGGCATCCCGAACACACCGCAGGAGCGCGTGCAGCAATCGCTGGGCTCGGGCGTGGTCGTCGAT
Organism: Dokdonella sp.; assembly: GCA_040006495.1. Taxonomy (GTDB): domain Bacteria; phylum Pseudomonadota; class Gammaproteobacteria; order Xanthomonadales; family Rhodanobacteraceae; genus Dokdonella_A. The sequence continues at coordinate 1,131 of JBDTWV010000510.1, read as the reverse complement.
GCCACCAAGGGATATGTGCTGACCAACAACCACGTGGTCGCCGGCGCCGACGACATCTCGGTGACGATCGCGAACGGGCATACGGTGAAAGCCAAGGTACTCGGTACCGACCCGGATACGGATCTGGCCGTGCTGCAGATCCCGGTTGCTGACAACAAGCTGACCGCCCTGCGTCTGGCCGATTCGTCGAAACTGCGGGTCGGCGATTTCGTGGTCGCGATCGGCGAGCCGTTCGGGCTCGGCCAGACCGTGACCTCGGGCATCGTTTCCGCCCTCGGCCGCTCGGGCCTGCGCGGCTCGGGCTACCAGAACTTCATCCAGACCGACGCCTCGATCAATCCGGGCAATTCCGGCGGCCCGCTGGTTAACCTGCGCGGCGAGCTGGTCGGGATCAACTCGATGATCTACTCGCCCTCGGGCGGCAACGTCGGCATCGGTTTCGCGATTCCGTCCAACCTCGCCGGCGACGTCATGCGCCAACTGATCGCCACTGGCGAGGTCAAACGCGGCGCGCTCGGCGTCGACGCGCAAGACATCACGCAACAGATCGCGAACATGCTGGCGCTGACCGACACGCGCGGCGCGGTCGTGACCCGCGTGCGCGCGAACACGCCGGCCGCCGCAGCCGGCCTCAAGACCGGCGATGTGATCGTGTCGGTCGACGGCAAGCCGGTCAGCGGCGAACAGGACCTGCACAATATCGAGGGCCTGACCGCGCCGGGCGCCGCGATCAGTGTCGGCGTGCTGCGTGATGGTCAGCCGCTGACGATCAGCACATCGCTGAAAGCCACCGATGTGCACACGCTCAAGGGCGACAGTCTCGACAAGCGCCTGGTCGGCATTCAGTTTGGCGATATCGATGCGGGCGTGCGCCGGCTCGGCGTCGGCGGCGTCAGCGTGACTCGGGTCGCGGAGAACAGTCGCGCGTTCGCCAATGGCCTGCGCGACGGCGACATCATCGTTGCAGTGAATCGGCGCGATCTGGTTGGCGCGGATGATTTCAGCAAGCTGGTCAGCGCACACCCGCGCCAGTTGATGCTGACCCTGCTGCGCGGCCAGGAGGCGTACTACCTGCTGCTGCAATGATGTGTCGCTCGGCGCGCCCGCGCGAGTCGCGGCGCGCGCCGACAT
>JBDTWV010000509.1:0-2516 GCA_040006495.1 Dokdonella sp. | reverse complement strand
TGGGCCGATCGCACGCCGGGCCGACGCGTATTGCGCGGAGTGCAGCAGGACATCAGCGAAATCGCACGCGTGCGCGATCGCCTGCGCGAGGCGCAATCCCAATATCGCTTTCTGTTCGAGCACAATCCACTGCCGATGTGCGTCTACCATCGCACCACACTCGCGATCCTCGCAGTCAATAATGCTTTGGTGCGGCACTACGGCTACCAGCGCGACGAAATGCTGGCTGCCAACATGATGGACATCCGTCCACCCGAAGAAGCGCAGGCGGCGCGCGACTTGTTGCTGTCCACAACAATTCCCTATCCGCAAGGCCATGTCTGGACGCACGCCCGCAAGGACGGCACGCGCATGCGGATGATGGCATTTGGCGACGAAATCAAATTCGACGGGCATCCAGCGCGACTGGTTGTGCTGCACGACGTCACCGCTAGCGAGGCAGCGCAAAACCGCTTTCAGGTCATTGCAAGGGCCACCACCGATGCGATCTGGGACTGGGAAATCGGTACCGATTCCCTGTGGTGGAGCGATAGCTACTACGCGTTGTTTGGCGATCGTGATGCAGATACGCCCGGTTCAATCAGGGCGTGGGAAACGCGCGTTCATCCGGACGACCTGCAGCGCGTGGACGCCAGCCTGGAGGCTGCCATCGCCAGTGGCGCCAGCGCTTGGGAGGCCACTTATCGATTCCGCCGAAAGGATGGCGAGTACGCCGACGTGTTCGATCGCGGGTTCCTGCTGCGCGATTCGGTGGGGCGCGCCTATCGCGCCATCGGCGGCATGCTCGATGTCACCCAGAAGCATCGCGACGAAGCCGACTTGCGCTTGCTGCGGCGCGCGGTGGAGTCGACCGACAACGGCATCCTGATCGCCGATGCGCGCCAGCCCGGACTGCCTGCGGTGTACGTCAACCGCGCGTTTGAGCGCATGACCGGCTACAGCGCCGAGGAAATCATTGGCAGCACGTTCCGGTTGATGGAGGACGGTGTCGATCAGCAACCGGAACTCGAAGCCATCCGGCAGGCGATCGCCGCGCCCCGCGAAGTGCAGGTGCGGCTGCGCGATACCCGCAAGAATGGCGAGCCGTACTGGCGCGACTTGCACTTGGCGCCGGTGCTGGATGATGCCGGCATCCTGACCCACTTCGTCAGTGTCCAGAGCGATGTCACCGAACACCAGCGCGTCCTGGCGCAACTCGCCTATCGCGCGACCTACGACGATCTCACCGGCCTGCCCAACCGGCAGCTGCTACACGATCGGCTGCAACAGGCGATTCGCAATGCCGAGCGCCTGCAGACAGCGGTCGCGGTGCTGTTCATCGACCTCGACAACTTCAAGCTCATCAACGACAGCCTGGGCCACAGCGCCGGCGATGATGCGCTACGCATCCTTGCGGAACGCTTCGGGCGCGCGGTCGGCAGCAACGAGACATTGGCGCGTTTCGGCGGCGACGAATTCGTTGCCGTGCTGACCGACCAAGTCGATGAAGCCGCGGTCGGTCGCGTACTGGCGCGGATCGGGGGCGCGCTCGCACAGCCGTTGCAAGTCGGCGATGCGCAGCACTACATGACCGCCAGTATCGGCTACTGCCGCTTTCCGGAAGCGGGCAGCGACGCCGAGACATTGCTCAAGCACGCCGACATTGCGATGTACCAAGCCAAGCGTCAGGGGCGCAATCAGACCGTCGCCTATCGTGCCGATTTCGATGCCAGTGTGACCGAGCGCCTGCAGCTGATCTCGGCCTTGCGCGATGCCTTGCGGCGCGATGAATTCCGACTGGTATTTCAGCCGTTGTTCGACCGAGATGGAGCGGCGGTCGGGATGGAAGCATTGGTGCGCTGGCAGCACCCTGAGCGCGGCTTGCTGGTGCCAGGTCAGTTCATTGGCATCTGTGAAGACAGCGGATTGATCGTGCCGCTGGGCCGTTGGGTGTTGCAGGAGGCCGCGCGCCATCACGCAAAACTGACTGCGCTGGGCTTGGGACACTTGCGAATCGCGGTCAATGTATCTGCCGAACAGTTCGGACAAACCCTGCAAGCCGATGTGCAGCATGCGATGAACCTGCATCGTTTGCCGCACGGCGCGCTCGAACTGGAACTCACTGAAAGCGTGATCATGGCCACGCCAGACTCGGCGATCGACACCATGCGCGAGCTCGACAGTTTAGGCGTCAGCCTGTCGGTGGACGACTTCGGCACCGGCTATTCCAGCCTCGCCTATCTCAAGCGCCTGCCGATCGATCGCCTGAAGATTGATCGCTCATTCGTTAGCGACCTCGGCAACGGCGGCGATGACGATGTCATCTGCGCCACCATCATCCAGCTAGCACATAGCCTGGGTTTGCAGACGGTGGCCGAAGGCGTGGAAACCGAGCAGCAACTCGACTGGCTGCGCGCACGTGATTGCGACGAGTTGCAGGGCTTCCACCTGGCGATGCCGATGTCCTTCGAGGACACCGTGCACTCATTGCGCAATCCAGCGGTCACGTGGCCACCAGTGCGTCTGCATTAGCCGCA
>JBDTWV010000508.1:0-2523 GCA_040006495.1 Dokdonella sp. | reverse complement strand
CCGCCAGCAAACGCGGGCCGAGTTCGTTAACCGCCGCGAGCGCGTCCCAGCCTTGCGTGGCGCACCAACCAGTGTCGAGGGCGACACCCACCACGTCCTCATCGCCTTCACCGAGGCGCGCAAAAATTTCAGCGGCGTTTTTCTCCGGATGATTTTCGATCGCGTATGCCACGCCGAATTCACGCAAAATGACGACCGCCGCGGCACGATCCTGCACGAAATATTCGCAATGCCCGGCAAACAATGGAATGTTGAGGTCGCGACATAGCCGGCACGCCCCGCGAAGTTCGGCGGCCCCTCCGCCAACCCACGCCGGATAACTGCGCACAACCAAACCCTGTTCGGCGAGCAGCCGTTTGGCGACGGCTACGTGCTCCAGCGTCGCCCAGCGCCAATGGAGGTGTGCACACCACAGGTCGATGTTCGAAAATCCCAGCGCCTTGATCTCGCGGAGCATCTCCCCAAAACGTTCCTCGAAAGTGCCAAGCGGCGAGAACCATGCGTTGGTCGCATCGTCGCCCTGCATCCAGCCCTTTTCCATGCGATAACCAATTTGACGGGCAACAAAGTTCGCAGTCACAAACGAGGGGCTCGGAGTCATGAAAAGTAGCCTACGCTAAAATGAAGCCGTGTGTCTAGCCACAGTGCAAATAGCGCATCGTCCTTGCCAAGCCGGTTTCATTAACCGTCCATTAAAGGCATGAACGAATCGGCTGACCGCCCAGCTTGGAAGGAAGAACTCGACGCGATCGTCGGCGCGCGGGCCCACGGGCAGTCGGAGGAAATCTTCCCGCGTTTGCAGCAACTTGACCGGCGTTATCCGAATATTCCCGAGATCAATTACCAGCTCGCCTGGACGTGCGACGTGCTCGGTCGAAGCGCCGAGGCCCTGCCCTATTACGAAAAGGCTGTCGCCTTGGGATTGGCGCCCAATGAATTATCGGGAGCACTTATTGGCCTCGGTTCAACACTTCGCGCTCTCGGACAGCTCGACCGTTCCGCCGAAGTGCTGATGTCCGGTCGCACGCAGTTCCCCGAGAATCGGGAGTTCGATGCCTTCCTCGCGCTGACCCGCCACGCCCAAGGCCAGCATGACGACAGCCTGCGTCTGCTGATCGACGCGCTGTGCGACACGACCGATGATCCCGGCCTGCTCGCCTATCAGCGCGCCATCCGGCACGCTGCGGCGAAACTCTAGGACGGGTCCTCAAATTGGTTTGTCATTCTGAGCGAAGCGAAGAATCCATGGCAGCGAAAATGATGCCACGAGCGAACCCGTGGATTCTTCGCTTTGCTCAGAATGACATAGCAGCGATGTGAGTGCGCACCCCGTCCACAAATAAAGACTGGCACCTCACAACTGGTGGGAAATGTGCAGCTGATACGATTAGAGAGCGCCGCTACCCCACTCCCCATTCACCAGTCGCCGCAGATTGAGCGGGTTGGCGCTTTGCAGTTCAGGCGGCAGCAGGTCTTCGCCAAAGGATTGATAGCAGATGAGCCGCGCCCAGCGGTTGAGCGCACGAGTCCCGACGGACGTGCTTCGGCCGCCGTCGCTCGTCGCGGGATAGGGACCCGCGTGGACGATGGCGTGACTGACTTCGACGCCGGTCGGATAACCATTCAACACCAGCCGGCCCACTTTGGCAGCGAGGGCATCCACCAGTTGCACCTGATGAGCGCTCTCCTCTTTTCCCACGAGAAGGGTCGCAGTCAAACTGCCTTCGAGGTGTTGCGCGACGTCGAGCATTTCCGTTTTGTCCCGGCACCAGACCACGAGGGAACTCGGGCCGAAAATTTCTTCGGACAAAGCATGACTGCTGAGAAAGGTGAGTGCGTCGGCTTCAAACCACACCGGTGCCGCGCCACAGGCAGTCGCAACTCTGGCGTGCGCGATCTCGGTCACTCCGGGCAATCGGCCCCGCACCGACGTGTTGCTCGCGAAGTTCTTTTGGATTCCGGCAGTGAGCATGGGCGCTTCGACCGTCGCGTCCAATTTCGTCGCCAGCGCCTTCACGAACGCTTCGGCGTCCGGGGAACGCTGCAGCACGATGAGACCGGGGTTGGTGCAAAATTGACCGACGCCGAGCGTGGCCGACGCGTGGAGCCCATCCACCAAGGCCGTCGAGCGCTCCGAGATCGCCCCCGGCAAAATGAAAACGGGATTGATGCTGCCCATTTCAGCGTAGAGGGGAATCGGTTCCGGCCGCGCCGCGGCCAGATCAGCCAGAGCGCGACCCCCTTTGGTCGAGCCGGTGAAACCGACCGCCTTTACCTTCGGATGGCTCACGAGCGCCTGGCCGATTTCAAAGCCAGCATCGAACAACAGCGAAAATGTCCCCTCAGGTAACCCGCAATCCCGCACGGCATTCAGAATCAACCGGCCCACCAGTTCACCGGTGCCCGGATGCGCTGGATGGGCCTTGACGATCACCGGACAGCCGGCTGCGAAGGCCGAGGCGGTGTCGCCGCCTGCGACCGAATAAGCGAAAGGAAAATTACTGGAGCCGAATACAACGACTG
>JBDTWV010000507.1:0-2535 GCA_040006495.1 Dokdonella sp. | reverse complement strand
CGGCGATATCCTCGGCTTCGGCGCGCGTCGCAGCCACACACATCGCGACCATTTCGCCGACATGACGGACCTTGCCATACGCCAGGATCGGCTGCTCGGACGCCTTGAAGCCGGGCAGCGCGGTCACCGCGCGCACCGCCTTTACACCGGTCAGATCTTTGGCGGTGAAGACGCTGCCTTCGTAAGACGGCGCAACCACGATATCGACGATTCGCGCATGCGCCAGCGGACTGCGTACAAAAGCCACGTCCTGCAAGCCTGTCAACCGTATGTCGGCGACGAATTGTCCGCGCCCGCGCATCAGGCGGTCGTCCTCTTTGCGAAGAACGCTCGCCCCTACCCCTTGACTTGACATGATTTGCCCCCGATCAGTGACTGCACCGTGGCATCTGCCGTCAGTGCTGGCGGTGCAGACAAGCTGGCGGAGAGCCGAGATGGAAAAAAACGGCGAATGATTCGTCGTACAAGCGGCCTAACATACCATTTACAGTATGTTACTAAAACGACTACTGTTGCAGAGGGAAAAAGACCGCTGCACAGGCTTGTCAGGCGACTTTGACCGTCCGCTCCTTGAACGCGACGCCGTCGAAGAAGTCGATCGACATCTTCACGCAATCGGCGCGGTAGGTGATGTCAGCCACATAGATGGCGGCATTGGTCTCGTCATTCAGCACCCAGCGCACTTCGGCGGTCGGTGCGCTCAGCGAGACCTGCAGAAGTTCGGCGATTTCGGGGTCGGCGGTTCCAATCACAAGGGTCTGGTGCGCGTGGCTGAGATGAAACTTCATCGCCGCGACGATCGGCAGCGCTGTATGCGTCATGAATTCGTCGCGCCTGCTTTCGAAGATATGTTTGGCAAGATGAACGCTGGCTACAGCGTACGGCACGCCACCCTTCAACTGCACACTGCGCAGGAAGACATATTCTCCCCCCAGCGCACCGTCGCCATCGCGCAAACGCGGCTGCAGTGGGGGGTTGACGACCGTAATGAATCGCGGGACGTTGTCCTTGATTGACGCGATCACTCCCTCCCAGGAGGTCTGCAACGCGAACCACCGCTTGTCGTTTACCGTTTCATTGACAAACGTGCCGCGGCCTTGCTGGCATATCACCAATCCCTCACGCTCGAGCAGGTCGACCGCTTGCCGAACCGTCACGCGCGCAACCCGGAACTCCTGCTCCAGTTCTTCCAGCGTCGAGATCTTTTCGGTCGGCTGCCAAGCCCCGGTCTCAATGCGGCGCCGCAATGCGGCTGCTACCTGAATATAGGCAGGAATTTTGCCGCGCCGATCGGAACTACGGGTCTTCTGCATGTCCATATCATAATACGGCATCGTCGAAGGTCTCGGGCGGTGAATATGGTGGCCGCTCGGTACGCGACGAAGCACAACCTCGCGCGAAGCGTTAGCGCAGCACGAAAGACGGGAAGCAGGTGATGGGTAGCACGGGGCCGATCGTTGTCGTCGGTGGCGGACATGCCGGCGCGCAACTGTGCGCGGGTCTCGCGGCAGCGGGCCAAGGCCACCGCGTGCACCTTGTCTGTGAGGAGGCCGAAGTGCCGTATCACCGACCACCGCTGTCAAAGTCGTTCGTGAAGAGCCCCCTGGAGTCGCTGCAACTGCATCGGCCGCGGCCATGGTTCGACGACAGCGGGATCACCCTACACCTCGGGGATCCGGCGATTGCGATCGATCGCATGCGTCGCAAGGTCCGTTTGAAATCCGGCGAGGAGCTCGGGTACGAGCATCTGGTGCTCGCCACGGGCACGAGGGCTAGGCTCCTTCCTCACCTGCCCGAAAGACTCATGAACGTGGCCGTACTGCGCACGGCCGAGGATGCCATCCGAATGCGCGACGTCCTGGCGACCGTCGCCGACTTGACCGTCCTCGGTGGCGGATTCATAGGGCTGGAGATCGCGTCGACGGCACGTGCATTGGGGAAGAACGTTTGCGTTCTTGATTCGGCGCCGCGACTCCTGACGCGCTCTATATCGCCGGAACTCGCCGAGCATGTCCAGCGCACTCATCAGGACAGCGGCATCGATGTCCGGCTCGGCGTGGCAGTCGGAAGCTTCGATGTGGTCGGCAATCGACTCGCGTCGCTCAAGGTCGATGGCGTCGTGCGGCTGATCGACACACTCGTGCTGGCCATCGGCGCAGTTCCTGAGCATGCACTTGCAAACGAGGCGGGCCTTGAATGCGACAACGGTGTCGTCGTCGACGAGCACATGCAGACCTCCGATCCGGCGATTCTCGCTATCGGGGACTGCACCAGCTTTCCGGAACCGACGACCGGGCGAAGGATGCGGCTCGAATCGGTGCAGAACGCGAATGATCAGGCGAAAGCCGCGGTCGCGACGATGACCGGCAACCGCCAGCCTTATCGGGCTGTACCGTGGTTCTGGTCCGAGCAGGGCACGCTGCGCTTGCAGATGGCAGGCCTGATGCCGCCTGAAGGAGTTCGTCATCGCCGCCTCGGCACAACCCCAGGGAGCTTCTCGATCCTGCACTACGTTGGCGATCGCATGACGTGCGT
>JBDTWV010000506.1:0-2542 GCA_040006495.1 Dokdonella sp. | reverse complement strand
TGGCGGCCTGCCGCGCGAACGTCTCCACCAGCGCGACCTGGTCTTCGGAAAAGAGCCGATTTTCACGCCGGAACAGGAAGATGCCTCCGTACGCGCCGCCTTCACGAATGAGTGGCACGGCCAATACGGTTCGCGCGCCCAGCAGGCGAATGCTGTCGCGCGATCCGGTGAACCGAGTGTCGAGCAGCGGATCGACATCTGCAATATGGATAGTCTGGCGATCGAGCACCGCAGATCCGGACAGCGAGGTTCGATTCAACGGCACGGGCCCTGGCGGTGGCGGCAGGTTCTCCCCGGCAATCGAATAGTCTGCCATCGGCACAAAATTCTCGCCTTCAATAAGCAAGACGCGCGCAAACGGCGCGTTGCAGAGCTGTGCCGCCCGTTCGGCAACGGCGTCGAGCACGGGCTGCACGTCTGTGGGTGAGCTCGAGATGACGCGCAGGATTTCGCTGATTGCGGTCTGCTGATCGAGAGAATTCTTGGTCTCGTTGAACAGGCGCACGTTGTCGATGGCGATCGCGGCCTGGCGCGCAAAGGTCTGAACCAGTGCAATCTCTTCGGGCGTAAATGGCCGTGGCTCGCGGCGCGCCAGGAATATGCCGCCGTAGGCACCGCCTTCGCGCATCAATGGCACGGCGAGTACCGCCCGACAGCCAAAACGGAGCATGTTCTCGCGTGCCCCCGGGTATTCCTTTTCGAGCAATGGCACCACGTCAGCGTGCTGGATCGTTTCCCGATCGGTCGCGGCACGGCCGGCGATCGAGCTCCGATCCATCGGTATTGAAAGTGTTTCCAAGGGAGCCACAGCATGCTGTATGGACGCATCGTGATACCCAGCGGCAGGGTGCATGATGTCGCCATCGATCAGCATCACTCGGGCAAGCGGCGCTTCGCACAAGATCGCTGCCCGCTCGGCCACGGCGTCGAGCACCGGCTGAACATCAGTGGGCGAACTCGAGATTACGCGCAGGATCTCGCTGATTGCCGTCTGCTGCTCCAGCGAATTCTTCAGTTCCTGCGTGCGTACCTCGACTTTGCGCTCGAGGCCGGCGTAGGATTCGCGCAACTGACCGCTCATGCGATTGAACTGATTGGCGAGTGCTTCGAGTTCGTCGCCGGTGCGTATGTCGATTTTCTGGTCCAGCTCGCCCGCACCAATGCGTCGCGCGCCCTGCTCGAGAATGCGGATCGGACGCACCATTCCGCGGGCGAGCGCCAGCGCGCCAATCGCCGACAGCACCAGTCCGGCAAGAAGCAGAAGTCCTGTGCGCAGGATCGAGACGTAGAGTTTTCGGTACACTTCCGCGACCGGCTGCTCCACAAAAACAAACCAGTGTAGCGACTCGATCGGGGCCACCGAGGTGAGCACTTCGGTGCCGGTGAGGTCGTGAGAGAGCATGGATGGCGTCTCGGCATTGCGCCCGCTGAGCGCGGCGACTACATGCTCGAGCTTTGACAGATCGGTTTTGCGCAACACCAGGCCGATGTCCGGATCGGCGATCAGGAAGCCACTGCCGTCGACGACGTAGGCCTTGCCCTTGTCATCTATCTTGATGCGCGACACGACGTCCCAGATGAACTTGAGATTGACGTCGGCCACGGTGACCGGACCCTTGTCACTCCCCGAGCGAATCGCGATGGTCATGTACGGCTCGGTTTCCTTGCGGAAATATACCGGGCTGAACCAGGGCTGGCCGCGCTTGGCGTTGATGAATGCCGCTTCGCCGGTGCGGTCCTTGCCGGAGTTGATGCTGTCCATGCCGAGACGCGACACCGCGATCTGCTCGCGACCGTCGGGACCGATCTGCGCGATATCGGTGACTTCGGGTGCCTGGCGCAGCAGCTTCAGGAATTCGACGCGGCGTGCCTCGACGTCGCTGGGATCGAGCTGAGGCAGCGCCGCGTAGACCAGCTGCTGCTCGATCTGGTGGATGTACTGTTCGATGCGCGATGCCGCGGCAAGGGCTTTTTCGTTCTGGAGATTGGCCAGCGCGGTGCGCGTCTCCTGATACGTAAAGTAGATGCTGATGCCGCCCGACGCCAGCAGCGCGATCGTCACCAGCGACAGGATCAGGACGAGGTACTTGCGGAACAGCCGGCCGCGGCTGATGCGAGGCTCTGCGGGCGCGGTCGCGCCGGCGCGCGCTAGCGCATCGAGATTCGACGAGTCGTTCAACCGATAACCTTCTCGGTGCGCGCCATGGAGGGCGGACGTCGGCACGCTATCCGCGGCACCTTGCCCGTTTGCTGCGCCTTGATGGAGAGCGGGGCGGCGACAAGTGCGGCCGTGACAGCGCGCATGAAGTTGCGACAATGCATTACTGAATCACCTCATCCGCGCGCAACAGCAGCGCCTGAGGAATCGTGATCCCAAGCGCCTTGGCCGTCTTGACGTTGATAACCAGTTCCACCTTCGTCGGCAGTTCGACCGGCAGGTCCGCAGGCTTGGCGCCCTTGTGAATCTTGTCGACATAAACCGCCAGTCGACGATGGACGTCCTCGAGCACCGGACCGTAGGTCATGAGATTGCCGGCGCGGG
>JBDTWV010000505.1:0-2560 GCA_040006495.1 Dokdonella sp. | reverse complement strand
TCGCCCAACTCGGCGAGATCTGGAATCACCTGTGCCCGTTCGCGCTTGGGCCCTGAAGTCGTCGTTTCCGCGCGCGTCGCTCAGAAGCCGGCCACTGCTGCCTGATGCAGTTGGTCTGCGATCCCGTGCATATCGTCGGAACGAATCATCTCGACCCAGCGCTGCGCCTGCGCGGGGCTGAGACCGTTCGCGCGCCACGCGGAGGCATCGCGCCCGGCGACTTTGTCCCAGGTATCGGCCATGCCGAGTGCCGACAGGCCCAGCGCGCGCAGCCAGACCTCGAACGGCCGCTGTCGCGCCTGCGCGAAGCGCTGAGCCAACCCCTCTGCACGTGCGTCGCCCAGACCCGGAACCGCAGTCAGATCGGCACGCGTCAATGTGAGCCAGTCGACGGCGCTATCGATGAGCCCGGCATCGATCAGGCGGCGCCACGTGCCTGCGCCGACGCCATCGAGGCGCAAACCCTGCTTGCCGCCCAGCCATTCGAGCCGGGCTAGGAACTGGCGCTCGCAACCCGGTACCGGATGCCAGCAACTGGCCGCGTCGTAGGCGCGTGCATCCGGCACCTCGACCGGCATACGCTGCGCGGCGCGCCAGACCACCGAATCGAGACGCGGAATCGTGAGGCCGGCGAGGGTGAGCGCGACATGGTCGCCAGGCCGGATGTCGAGCGTGCGCCAGCGCGCGAGCGAGCCGACGCTGACCCGGCGCACGATGCGATCGTCGAGGCGCACGGGTTCGAGTTCGAGCACCGGCGTGATGCGTCCGCTGCGTCCGACCCGAAACTCCACCGCAACCACAGCGGCGAGCGCTTGTGCCGGCGGGTATTTCCACGCGATTGCCCACGCCGGTGCACGCGCACGCCAGGCTGATGCGGCCGGGCGATGACCCTGGCGCACCACGACCCCATCGGCGGCGAACGTCATTGACGCGTGGTACCAGCGCTCGCGCCAGTCGCGTACCTCGTCGATGCGAGTGACCGCAACCGTCAATGTCGCGGCGTCCGCAAAGCCGAACGCGCGCAGTCCGGCGAGCCTGGCCGGCATGTCGGCTGGGCCGGTCGGCCAATCCCAGACGAACAAACCGATCTGCGCAGAAGTCGCCGCATCGAGCTCCGTGCGCGCCAGCGCCCCGGCGACCTTCGAGCGCGCGCCGGCGCTGCCGCGCGTCGCCTGCACGTGGCCGGCACTGCGCCAGACCAGCTCGCCCTGCAATACGACTCGCTGCGGCGCATTCGGCAACTGCTTCGGCACCGCGGCAACCTGGCCGAGCTTCGCAGTCCAGTCCTCACCGCGCTCGCCGTCACCGCGACTGATCGCCTGACGCAGCACGCCATCGACGTACAGCAAGGTGACTGCAACGCCGTCGGCCTTTGGCTGCACCCACAAATCCGTACCGCCGCGCGCGTGCATCCACGCCGCGAGCGCATCGGCGTCAGCGACCTTGGACAAACCGGTTTGCACCACCGCAGGCACCACGCTGCCGCGCGTGCCCAGCAGCGGATCGACAACGGGCGGCGCCTGCGTGGGAAAACACGCGCATATGCGTGCGTACCGTGCACGCGCTTGGTCGTACACGGTATCGTCAATCGACGAATCGCCACCCTGGTGATAAGCCACGTCCCACGTGCGCAATTGCTGGTCGAGCGTGCGCATTTCCTGCGTCGCACGATCGGGCGCCCACGCGGGGCACTCATCCGCAAACGCCGGCAGCGAGACGATGCACAACAAAAACGCGATGAGACGACGCATACGCCTGGCTGGCCTGATCCGGTCACGATGCGACCAGACTACGGAGCAACGCCGACATTCTCGATCGGTATTTGCCGCTCATTCGTGTAGGAATGTGGCGCTTGCGTGTCGCGATGGATCGCGCTCAGCCGAAGAACCAGTAGCACACGCCGATCGATGCGAGCACCCCGGCAAGATCGGCGAGCAACGCGCAGCCCACCGTGTGGCGAGCGCGCTGGATTCCGACCGCGCCGAAGTACACCGCCACCACATAGAACGTGGTTTCCGTGCTGCCCTGCATCGTCGCTGCGAGCAGCGCCGGAAAGCTGTCGACGCCCTGCGAATTCATCGTCTCAATCAGCATCGCGCGCGCCGCGCTGCCGGAAAACGGCTTGACCAGGGCGGTCGGCAGCGCATCGACGAAACGCGTGTCGAGGCCGGCCGCCTGGGTCAGCCAGCGGATGCCGTCGAGCGCGAAATCGAGAGCGCCTGATGCGCGCAACACGCCAATCGCGCACAGCATCGCGACCAGATAGGGCAGCAGGCTCTTCGCGACATCGAAACCCTGCTTCGCGCCGTCGATGAAACTCTCGTACAGCGGCACCTTGCGCCATGCACCGGCAAGCAGGAATGCAATCACGATCGCGAACATCAGGAGGTTGCCGGCCAGCGACGAGAACGCCGCCAGCGCCGCACCGGGCAAGCTCGCGAGCACCGCTATGAAACCACCGAGGAGCAGCGACGCCGCGCCGAGCCATGCCAGCACGACGGGATCGTAGAGTTTTATTTTCTGCATGAATGCAACCGCGAACAGCCCAGTGAACGTGGAC
>JBDTWV010000504.1:0-2570 GCA_040006495.1 Dokdonella sp. | reverse complement strand
CCGATACCTGCAGCACCAGATCGGCGATCGCATACAGCTCGCGCATATCACTCCGCGGTGGCGTAATCGCGACGAAGTCTTGCAATCCGGAGGCTAATATCCGTGCGCGCAGCTCATCGAGGTAGCGATCGCGCCCAGCTTGCTGTGCGCCCGCCAGCATCAGCCGCACATCGATGCCGTTGGTGCGCAGCGCGGCAAGTAAATCAATCGCGTGCGCATGTCCTTTCAGTCGCGTGCCCCGACCGGGCAGCAGCAACAGTTGGCCTGCTGCGAGTTGCGGATACTCGGCATCCAGTTGTGCGCGCCATTGCCGCGACGGAGTGAAGTCGCGCGGGAATGCGTGTGGATCGATGCCGCGCGGAATCACGTCAAGACGCGATGGATCCAGATTCGGATAGTGCCGCAGCACATACGCACGCACGCTGTCGGACACGCAGATCACGCGCTCGCCAATGGTCATCACCCGACTGTAGCGACCGGGCGAATTCATGCCGTGCACGGTGGTGACGAAGTGTGGCTTTGGTTCGTCCGGATCGCCGCCGTCCAACGCCGCGCGAGCAAGCCATGCCGGCAGTCGCGAGCGAGCGTGCACGATGTCGGCCTGCGTGTCGTGAAATAGTCGTCGCAATGCAGGCACATGCCGAAATGTCAGCGGCGATTTTTTGCCGATGCCCAGCGCCACGTGTTCCGCTCCAATCGCCTGCAACGCAGGCACCAGTCGCCCACCGGCGGACACCACAATCGCGCGATGGCCGGCATCCAGCAGGGCCGCGGCGATTTCCAGCGTGGAACGTTCGACCCCGCCGGAATCCAGCGCCGGCAGCAATTGAATGACGGTCAGCGGGTTCGCCATGCGGCGAAGCGATCAGTCGATCAGGACGTACAGCGCACCGCAATACGGGCACTTGCAGGTGCCCTCATCGGCCAGCGGCATGTACACCCGCGGATGCGAATTCCACAACGCCATCGACGGCAACGGACACGACACCGGCAACATCGCACGAGTGACCTCGTAGCGACTCTCGGCGTTGGCCTGCAAGGGGTGCTGGGCGGTGGCGGTCATGGCGATCGATCCAAAACGTCAGCGCCCATTGTAACCCTGCCCGCGAGAGGCCAGTAATGGATGGGTTCGATCAGGGCAGATCGAGCAGCATCAGCTCGCAGTCACTGATTGCATGCAATTGCAACCCCGATTGTTCGCTGACACCCGCGCCATCACCGCTATCCATCCGCGTGTCATCGTCGATTCGCAATGCGCCGCTCACCAATTGCAGCCAGGCACGACGTGCTGATTCCAGCGGATACGTGATCGACTGACCCGCGCGCAACAATCCCGCATATATTCGCGCGTCCTGTCGAATTGGCAGTGATCCATCGACCCCATCGGGTGATGCAACCAGGCGCAAAACACCCTCGCGCTGCGCTGGCGGAAATTGCTGTTGGGTGTAACGCGGTGTTGCGTTGATGCGGTCGGGCTGGATCCAGATTTGCAGGAAGTGCACCGAGTCGTCCTGGGATGCATTGAACTCGCTGTGCTCGATACCGCTGCCGGCGCTGATCACCTGCACGTCGCCGGTGCGGATGATCGAACCGCTACCCAGACTATCCGCATGTTGCAACGCACCCTGGACGACATAGCTGATGATCTCCATATTCGCGTGCCGATGCGGCGCGAATCCGCCGCCGGCCGCGACCCGATCTTCATTCAGCACACGCAGCGGGCCGAAGCCCATCCACTGTCGATCGTGGAAACCTCCAAACGAAAACGTATGCCGGCTATCGAGCCAGTCAGTTCGGCTACTGCCGCGTTGCACGTTGAGGCGGTGCAGGATCATCAGGCGCGTCGTTCGAAGCCGCGCAGTCGGCAATGCAAATCAGATGCGATCATTTTTTTTCAACTGCAGCCTCGCTGCTGATACCGATCGTGATCTCATCGCTGACCATCGGCACGTAGGCGGCGATACCGAAATCACTGCGCTTGATCGTGGTCGTCGCATCGAACCCGGCGACCGTCAGCCCACCCATCATCGCTGGATAGGTGCCGGTCTTGTTGATGGTCACCGCCAATGTTACCGGCTTGGTGACGCCGTGAATGGTGAGATTGCCGATGACCTGCAAGTGTTTTGAGTTGGTCGCTTTCACTGCGGTACTGGTGAACTGCGCGGTTGGGAATTGCGCGGCATCGAAGAACTCAGGCGACTGCAGATGCTTGTCCAGCGCGACGACACCGGTATCCATTTCGGCGATGGGAATGGTCACCGTAACCTTGCCTGCGGCCGGATTGGCCGGATCAAACGTCAAGGTGCCGGTGACCCCGTTGAAGCGCCCGTTCTGATGTGAAAAGTCCAGATGCGTCCAGCCGAACGTGACGCGCGTGTGGTCCGGATCGAGCTGGTAGGTTTGCGAAGCGGCGCGCGCGGTGGGAGCGGACAACGACAGCACAATTGCAACCACGGCGCAGTAAGGGATCGACAAACGAGTGGCGTTCATTGCAGTTCTCCATGTGGCGTTGCGTAAATCGCAGACAACCTCGATCGCGTGGTACACCACCGATCCGACATCGTGGGGAA
>JBDTWV010000503.1:0-2582 GCA_040006495.1 Dokdonella sp. | reverse complement strand
AAATCCCACTTCGTCGTGTCGTCGATGTTGTCGTTCACGGGGTCGGTTACGCCAAGCGTAAATGCCGAGGAGGTCACCGCAGTCTGCCCCGACGGGATATTCACTTCCGCCGGACCTGCAAGTGTTGGGGTCGGCAGCGGCAAGTTTTCGAACGGGATATCCAGCCGGAAATTGTGGCCCGGGACACTGGCGCTCACCGTATAGGCGCCCACGTTGCGATTGGCTTTGGCGCCTCCGATGGGGACTCCCAGTGGTGCCGAGATATTGTCGGCTGCCAAATCCATGGTTGGGAAAATGGCAGCCGCACCGGCATCGGGGTTGCGCAGACTGACCGGTATGTACAGAGCGATGTGGCTCGTGGAAACCAATGGCCGAGACACATTGACAAAAAAATCGGGAAAGGCTTGGCCGATTCTCGCCCTCAACGCCGGCATGGTGCCTTGGCTTGGACAGCCGGACTGGGACGACACGACGCACAATGACCACATGGAATCGTCATCGTGGAAATCTACAAACAACTTTCCTCTGCCAAAATTCGATTGATTGCCAGGGCCGGGACGGTACGCTCCGATCACGCGTGGTTGATGGCCGGTCACGACGCCTGAGGTCGCGAGTGCGTCGAGCGTAATGGGTGCGAGGGAGTTTGTTGTTGCCGAGGCGTAGTAGTGCGGCAGGCTCGAGTTGCCCGGGTCGGCGTTGAATGTGTCTGCGACGATCTGGGCGTAGTCGTGACCGATGTCGACGATCGGCACCTGGTTGCCGAGATCGGCCCGAAGCGGCGCAACGGCGACGGGAGCCGTGCTGCCTGACGGCGGACTCCAGGTATTCCAGGTCAGTGATGATGCGTCAAACGCAGCAGTCCGATAGACGCGCATTTCCGGAGCGATGGTCTGCGTGTCCGCCGGTTGCGCGTTCACGTAAGAGACGATCGATGTCTTGAGTAAAGCGCCGTCCTGGATGATCGTCCAGAGGGCGAAGGTGTGGTTCACAGGACCCAAATCTTCGAGCGCATACGCCCGCTGGCCGGTCGTGCCGTTGAGCGTCAGGTCCGGTGCTGCCGAGAAATTGATGGTCGGCGCATCTTCCTTCACGCTGGTGTTGTTCACGGCGCTCATTGAAAAGCCCACAGCATCGTCAAGCGTCACCAGCAGTGCAGCGTCGTGGCGAACGCTGGTCTGTCCAACCGCGGTCTCCTTGCTGACAAACGTAAAGTCACCATAACTCCCGTCGTCGTTCTGTACGCTGCTGATCTCGATGCCGCTGTTCGGCAGGCCGGCGGTTGCCAGCGTACCGATCCACTGTTTCGTCGCGGCGGTGACATCGAAGGTGTAGAACCCCGGCGCCCGCACATACAGCTCCTGGGTTGGGTTGTCGGCATCCATGCCGGTACCGGAAACCCCTTCTTGCAAGCAACGCGGTGGGGACGCTTCACTGGGCCAGCAATCTACTGCGATACCGTGTGGGCTCCAGGCCAAGGCTGAGATACGGATGCGTCCGGGCGTTTGTACGTGGTCGACGTAAAGAACCACGCGCGCATGCGCCACCTTGTCTGCCGTCAATGGATAGTTCGTCGAAGTGATGGTGGCCGTTGAATCCGGCACGGAGAATGTAGGCGTGCTGCCTGCTGGCAGTGTCGCCAGCGAAAACTTGACGTAGGCCACGTCGGAAGCACTGACATGCAGGCCGCCAGCCTGATTGTCGCTGACATAGGTCGAGCCAGCGACGAGGCTGCCGTCCGCAACGATAGGCGCTTCGATCCATTGCGTGCTGGTTAGTTGGACTGTGCAACCGACCAACGACATGAAGCACAGGCATAGACAACACTTGAGCACAGCACGAGCCCGCACGCTTACCCGTTCGCGTGAACCACCCAGCAGCACCGGGCACCTGGTCAGAATAGTCTGTGCACACATGTCGTTGCTTCCTCTCGTCGTATCCCGAACCGGGTCAACAATCCCGCTCGTGCGATGCATATCTACAGTCGCATGGCATCCGCTTCTGGTCACAACGCGCAAGAGGGTGGCCTGGAGGATCATCCGGATGCGCAACCCTCGTGGTCAGGGCGGCCGGCCCTGGCTCCGGTATCCGATGCAGTCAGTCGTCCAGACCACGACGGCGGTAGAGCCGCAGCCAGCCGCAGCCGCTGATCGACGCGCACAATTGCGCCGGCGCGGATGATTGCTATGCTCGGCCCATTGCGCCACCATCACAGCCAGTCATGCCCGTGCTACCCCCGCCTGACGAGATCCCCGAACTGCTGGCGCGCTGCCAGCGCGGCGACGCCAGCGCGCTGGATCGCGTGACGCCAGTCGTTTACGCCCAATTGAAGGCGCTCGCGGCAAATGCGCTGCGCGGTGAGCGTGATGGCCACACCTTGCAGACGACCGCGTTGGTCAACGAAGCCTGCCTGCGCCTGCTCGGACAGCGCAGTCTCGACCCGGCCAATCGTGCGCAGTTCATCGGTCTCGCTGCGCAGGCGATGCGGCGCGTGCTGGTTGACCATGCGCGCCGCCGCAACGCGCAGAAACGGCCGAGTTCGGATCAACGCACCTTACGGCTTATCTCAAGCAGGACATCCGGAA
>JBDTWV010000502.1:0-2588 GCA_040006495.1 Dokdonella sp. | reverse complement strand
ATTTTGATGGCGGGACCAGTCTGATCCACAACAACTTTGCCAGTTACGGCGGCGGTATCGCGATCAAGGGTTCTGATAGCGGCTCCGCGATAGCTCTTGTTTTCACCACCGATCCATCAAGCCCTGTCGGTATCCGCGAAAATACCGCCACCCATACCGGCGGCGGCGTCTATGTGGATTCGCAAACCGGCTCTAGTTTTGCCTACCTCCGCGCGTGGGACTACCGCATCGAGGGCAACACCGCTGTCGAAGGTGCGGCAATCTACGCGGATGTCGAGGGTAATAATGGCGCTGCTGTATGGCTGGGCAATCTGAGCGGGAACGTCGTGCTATTTCCGACCAACCTTGGCGCCGTCCCCTGCAACAATCCGTCGCTCTGCAACACCATCAATGGCAACACGACGTCCAATCCAGACTCGGGCTCGATCATCCTGATCCAAGATCACGGCAGTTTACTAGCCAACCGGTTTTTCATGCGCGACAACATCGCTGACCATGCGATCCGCATCGTCGGCGACAATGTAAACGTTGTTCTGTTCAACGGCTTGCTTGCCGGAAACACCCTGCAGCACGAATTGATCTACGAATCAGGCAACATTACGCCGACCTTCATCAATTCGTGCACCTTAGCCAACGATGTGATCAACGCCGCGCACGTGATCCATACCGAGTCGGACTTGACCCTCACCGACACCATCATCTCCGAGCCCGGAACCTTGACCCTGGATTACTCGGGGAATCCGGACAACCTCGTGGTCAACTACGTCTTGTCCAACGACATCAGCACACTACCGGGCAACGGCACGGGTGTGGCGCTCGGGGCGCCGACGTTCGTCGATCTCGCGGGCGGTGACTTTCATTTGAAAGCTGACTCACTCGGCATCGATTTCGCACCGACCAGTGGTGACGGCTATTACGTGGTGCATAACCTCATCGATCTAGATGGCAAGCCACGCAATGTTGATTTGCCGAGCGCAGGCAGTGCCTTTGGCACGCAGGATCTCGGCGCCTACGAACTGCAAAACCTGTTCCGCGAATGCGGCACGTCGGATTCGATCTTCTGCGATGGCTACGACCATCCTTGAAGAATGAGGTCCGCGGCAAAAAGTCCCTAGGCCGCAAATTGAAGGCGCGCGAGTTCAGCATACAATCCATCCTCGCGCACGAGTTCGGCGTGCGTGCCCTGGGCGACGATGCGACCGCCGTCCATGACCACGATACGGTCGGCGCGTTGCACGGTTGCGAGGCGGTGCGCGATGACCAGGGTCGTGCGGCCGGCCTTGAGGCGTTCCAGCGCGTGCTGGATCAGGTGTTCCGATTGCGCATCGAGACTGGATGTCGCCTCGTCGAGCAACAGCACCGGCGCATCGCGTAGCAGTGCGCGTGCGATCGCAATGCGCTGTTGCTGGCCGCCGGACAGGCGCACGCCGCGCTCGCCGAGGTAGGTGTCATAGGCTCCTGGCGTAGCATCAAGGAAATCGTGTGCCTCGGCGCTGCGTGCGGCAGCAATGATGTCTTCAGTGCGGGCGCCGGTTCGACCGAAGCCAATATTGTCGGCCGCACTCGCGCCGAACAGCACCGGGTCCTGCGGTACCAGCGCGAAGCTGCCGCGCAGGCCGGGCAACGCGAGTGCACGCAGGTCGACGCCGTCGAGCGTGATGCGCCCCTTGAGTGGGTCGTAGAAGCGCAGCAGCAATTGGAAAACAGTGGTCTTGCCGGCACCCGACGGACCCACCAGGGCGACGGTCTGGCCGGGCTCGACAGCCAGCGAGAAATCGTGCAGCGCGGCGCGATCCGGACGCGTCGGATAGCGAAATTCAACGTGCTCGAATCGGATCACTCCGCGCGCCGGAATTTTCAATGTGGTCGCCGGCACGGGCGAAACGATGTCGGCGCGCGTATCGAGCAGGTCGCCGATGCGGCCGAGGGCGCCGGTGGCACGTAGCACTTGTCCCCAGACTTCGGCGAGTGCGCCGACCGAGCCTGCGACGAGCACCGCGTACAGCACAAACTGGCTGAGCACGCCGGCCGCCATCGTGCCCGCGAGCACGGCTTTCGCGCCGGCCCAGAGCACCAGCGTGATCGCGCCGAAGGTCAACAGGATGACCAGCGCGGTCAGCGTGCCGGTCATCATGATGCGACGGCGCGCGGTGGCGAGTGCGAGCAGGACCGCAGTTGAGAAGCGTCCCGATTCCTCCGGTTCACGCGTGTAAGCCTGCACGGTGTGCACCGCGTTCAATGCCTCGGCCGCAATTGCCGATGCGTCCGCGATGCGGTCCTGGCTCTCGCGCGAGAGTTTGGAGACACGGCGACCGAACACGATAATCGGAAGGATCACGGCGGGAATCACCAGCACGGTGAAACCGGCCAGGCGTGGGCTGGTCAGCAACATCATCGCCGCGCCGCCGATCAGGGTGATCGCGCTGCGCAACGCGACCGACAGGGTCGAACCGACCACGGTCTGTACCAGCTCCGTATCTGCGGCGAGGCGTGAGACCAGCTCGCCGGTGCGGGTCTTCTCGTAGAACGCTTGATCGAGAGTCAGCAGATGATCGTAGAGGCGCCGACGCAAGTCGGCGGCGACGCGT
>JBDTWV010000501.1:0-2589 GCA_040006495.1 Dokdonella sp. | reverse complement strand
CGGCCGACGGCGCACTCGCGAGTGCGCAATGCCGCGTCGACGAGGCGCTGTTGTCCGGTGAATCGGCGTCGATCGCCAAACGTCGCGGCGACACGCTGATCGCCGGCAGCGTCGTCGTCGAGGGACCGGCCGACCTGCGCGTCGCGCGCGTCGGGGCCGATACCGTACTCGCCGGCATCGTCGCCCTGGTCACGCGCGCAGCGACCGAACGGCCAAAGCTGGCGCGCGCTGGCGAGCGCGCAGCCGCAGGCTTTGTCGCACGCGTGCTGGCACTGGCCGCGCTCACTGCGATCGGGTGGAGTTTTTTCGATCCGGCGCGCGCATTCACTGCGACGCTCGCGGTGCTGGTCGTTTCCTGCCCGTGTGCATTCGCGCTCGCGGTGCCCGCGGCGCTGACCCGCGCTCTGGGCGTGCTGGCGCGGCGCGGCGTGCTGGTCGTGCACGCGGATGCAATCGAGAATCTTGCCAATGCGAGCCATATCGTGTTCGACAAGACCGGCACGCTGACGGAGCCGCAACTCGCGCTCGATCATGTGCAATTGCTCGGCGCATGCACGCGCGATGAAGCACTTGCCCTCGCCGCCGCGCTCGCGCACGGCAGCCGGCATCCGGTTGCGCTGGCGATTGCGGGCGCCTTTGCCGCGAACGTACCCCCGCAGGTCGATGCCCTGCGCGCCGAATCCGGCAGTGGTCTCGAGGGTTCGGTCGGCGGGCGCCGATTGCGTCTCGGGCGCGCGGGTTTCGCACTCGGCGGCAACACTGACGCGAGTGCGTTCGAGGATGCCGTGGTACTCGCCGATGACGCGGGCGCAATCGCTGCCTTCCACCTGTCCGAAACTCTACGTCCGGGGGCCCGAGCCGCAATCGACGCGCTGCACGTCAGCGGCCTCGCTATTGAAATCGTCAGCGGCGACGCCGCGACCAAGCTCGAAATGGTCGCCGCAAGTCTTGGCATCACGCACTGGCACGCACGCATGCGCCCCGCGGACAAACTCTCGCACCTCGGACAGTTGCGCGCTGGCGGCGCACGCGTGATCGCAGTCGGCGACGGCATCAACGACGCCCCGGTGCTGGCCGGCGCGGATGTCGCAATAGCACTCGCCAGCGGCGCCGACCTTGCGCAGGCAACCAGTGATATCGTGCTGCGCGGCGAGCGCCTCGATGCGATCGCCGAAGCACGAGCCATCGCGCTGGAGACGCTGACGATCCTGCGCCAGAACCAGCGCTGGGCACTCGCCTACAACCTCGTGGTGGTGCCGTTTGGCGCACTCGGCTTCGTGCCGCCGTGGCTGGCTGCGATCGGCATGTCGATGAGTTCGCTGGTCGTGGTGCTGAACGCGCTGCGCATTGGCCGTCGCCGCGATCTGGCCGTGCACGAAGCGCCCAGCCACGTGCAGGCGACCGCATGAATATCCTGATCGTGATGATTCCGCTGTCGATCCTGCTGCTGATCGTAGCCGGCATTGCATTTTTCTGGGCAGTCGACCACGACCAGTTCGACGACATGGATACGCCGAGCCTGCTGCCGCTGCTCGATGAGCCAGACGAACCCTCTCTGGCTCCGGAGTCGGAGGACTCATTGCAATGATTGTCGATTCGGCCATCAGCAGCGCCGCGCCCGTTCATCGTTCGATACCTCAGGACGTATGGACGGGTGAGCCCTTCGTGGTGAGATTCGATGGGCCGTTGGTGATCAAATCCCGCAGGTCGTCTGTGGTGAAATCCCTCAAGCCGCTCGTGGTGAGATATCGAACCATGAACGGGCGCGCGAAAGCGCACGAAGGTGCATCGCACGCACCAGCCTTTGGTGTAAATCCCGGATGACCGGCACGCTCACCCTCAGCGCCGCTCTGCTGCTCGGACTTGCCGCCAGCGGGCATTGCCTGGTCATGTGCGGCGGCATCTCCGGTGCACTCGGCATCGCGACCGCGAAGCGTGAGGACGGGCGGCCGCTTCCCCATCTGCTGGTTGGCTACCAACTCGGGCGAATTTCCTCGTACGCGCTGGCGGGACTACTTTTTGGCGGTGTGCTCGGCGGAGTGATCGGACTGCTCGACATCGAAGCGGTGCGCAAAAGCCTGCGTGGGCTGAGTGCTCTCGCGTTGCTGCTCGGCGCGCTGGTCGCCTTCGGTCGCGTCCGCGATCCGGGTTTCGGCATCGGCCGGCGCCTGTGGCCGAAGCTCGCGCCCATCGGCCGTCGCCTGCTGCCTGTCACGAATCTGCCGCGTGCCTTCGCATTCGGCATGGTCTGGGGATGGATGCCATGCGGCTTCGTCTACACGGTTTTATTGATCGCCACATTGCAACTCGACGCGCTCAATGCTGCGATGACGATGGCTGCGTTCGGATTCGGCACTGCGCCGGCGATGCTCGCGACCGCATTCGGCGCGCAACGCTACGTCGGCTTTGCGGCGCGCCCTGGCGCCAAACGCGTCGCGGGCGCCGTGCTGGTGCTCAGTGCTGCGCTGACCTTGGCCGGGCCGTGGCTGATCGGCAGCGCGCCGTGGCTGCATGCGTGGTTGCCGTTCGATTGCACGGTGCGATGACCCTGTCGTTTCTGCGCGCGCACCGGCGCATGCTTGGCGCATG
>JBDTWV010000500.1:0-2594 GCA_040006495.1 Dokdonella sp. | reverse complement strand
ACCGCGAACCCGTGCTGGTTTCTGGAACCGATGGCGTCGGCACCAAGCTCAAGCTCGCCCAGCGACTCGGTCGCCACGATACGATCGGCATTGACCTGGTCGGCATGTGCGTGAACGACGTGCTTGTCCAGGGCGCCGAGCCGCTGTTCTTCCTCGATTACTTCGCGACCGGCAAGCTTGATGTCGAGACGACGGTCGCGGTCGTCGGCGGCATCGCGCGCGGCTGCGAGCTCGCCGGTTGCGCGCTGATTGGCGGCGAGACCGCCGAGATGCCGGACATGTATCCGCCGGGCGAATACGATCTCGCCGGGTTCTGCGTCGGCGCGGTCGAAAAATCCGCCCTGGTCGACGGTTCGCAAATCAAGGCCGGTGACGCGATCATCGGCATCGCGTCGAGCGGCGCGCATTCAAATGGCTATTCGCTGATCCGCAAGATCCTCGCGCGCGCCGGTAACCCGTTTGATCTGAGTCTCGGCGGAGTCAGCCTTGCCGATGCGCTGATGGCGCCGACTGCGATTTACGTGAAGCCGATCCTGCAGCTGCTCAAACAACAGCCGGTGCACGGCATGGCGCATATCACTGGCGGCGGCCTCAAGGAAAACATCATCCGCGTCGTACCAGAGGGCCTCGGTATCGCGCTCGATGGCAGTTCATGGAAACGACCCCCTGTATTTGACTGGCTGCAGCGTGAAGGCAATGTCGCAACCGACGAGATGCTGCGCACCTTCAACTGCGGCATCGGCTATGCGCTGATCGTGCAGCAGGGCCAGGTCGGCATCACCCTCGATGCGCTGGAAACGCTCGGCCTGACCGCATGGACGATTGGTGCGGTCGAGACGGCGCGCGGCGACGAGCGCGTGCACATCGCCTGATGAGGGCGCGTCTGCGCATCGCGGTCCTCGCCTCCGGACGCGGCTCGAACCTGCAGACCCTGCTGGACGCTCAGGACGACGGTCAGTCGCCGATCGAGATCGTGCTGGTGGCGAGCGACAAGGCGCACGCGCCCGCACTGCGTCGTGCCGAAGAAGCTGGCATCGCCACGCTGGCGCTGAATCCGAAGGGCTATCCGGATCGAGCCGCATTCGACGCGGATCTGTTCGCGCGCATCGAAGGGTATGCGCCGGGCCTGATCGTGCTGGCCGGCTTCATGCGCATCCTCACGCCCGCCGCGCTGGCGCCGTGGACCGGGCGTATCATCAATATCCATCCATCACTATTGCCGAAATACCGCGGCCTGCATACGCACCAGCGTGCGCTCGACGCCGGCGACAGCGTGCATGGCGCGAGCGTGCATTACGTGAGCGCCGAACTCGATGGCGGTCCGGTGATCGCGCAGGCGCAAATCCCGGTCTTGACTGGCGACACGCCCGACCTCCTCGCCGAACGTTTGCTCGAACACGAACACCGCCTGCTCGCCGCGAGCGTCGCGCTTATCGCGGCCGATCGCGTCGCGCTGAGCGAAGTCGGCGTGCTGCACGAGGGCAAACCGCTCGCCTCACCGCTGCGCCTGGGCAGCGACGGGACGCTCGCGCCGCACGCGTGAAGCACGGTTCAGGCGTGGGCGGCGACACTCGCGCGACATATTTATCGGACGCCTGACGAATGAATTACCTGCCAACCGTATTCGCCCTCGCCATTTGCGCGAGCGCCCCCGCGTTCGCGGCCGATACCGCGCTGAAACCGTTCCACGCCGATTACGCAACGCTGCGCAATGGCAGCGAAGTTGGCCACACCACGCTTGATCTGGCCGATAACGGCGACGGCAGCTGGACGCTGCGCAGCGAAACCAGAGGCACCTCGGGTCTGGCCAAGCTCGCCGGCATCCATATCGTCGAAACTTCGCACTTCCGCTGGAAGGACGGCCATCCCGAGGCGCTCGTCTATGACTACAAGCAGGAGGGCGCCTTCAAGCAACGCACGCGCCATGCCGGCTTTGACTGGAAAGCGAACGAGGTGCGCGTCAGCGAAGGCGGCCAGGATTTCAACTACGCGACCACGCCTGGCCTGATTGACCGCCAGTCGGTCACGCTCGCGCTCGCCAGCGACCTGATGCGCGGCGCCAACACGTTCGACTACAAGGTGGCGGTCAAGGATCGCATCGAGGACATGCGCTACACGCGCGGCGCGACCGAAACGTTGAAAGTACCCGCTGGCGAGTTCAAGGCCGTGCTGATGCAACGCGACGGCGAATCCGGAGCTGACCGCAAGCGCGTCGCACGCAGCTGGTTTGCCGAATCTCTCGGCTGGCTGCCGGTGCAGATCGAGCAGACCGAGAAGAAAGGGGATACGGTGACGCTGAAGCTGATGTCATCGAATCGGCCGTAGCACGAGCGACGAGCTGTCTGTGGAAGCGCCAGCAGGCGCGATGTTGTTGGGACCGAGTCAAGCGCATCGCGCTGGCCGGCGCTCCCAGCCAAAACAGCAGATCTGAGCTCGGGCGCGTGCAGAGCCGCCGATCATCCGAGGACTCACACAACACCCTTGCCAGCCGACTGACGTCGGCCGGACTATGCGGGCAGGCGGCGGATGTGCGCGCCAAGTCCGCCGAGTTTTTCCTCGATGTTCTCGTAGCCGCGATCGATGTGGTAGATGCG
>JBDTWV010000499.1:0-2611 GCA_040006495.1 Dokdonella sp. | reverse complement strand
ATCGGGCGGAACTTCCTCGGCGACGCGCCAGACGAATGGCAGGTTGGCGTATTCGTCGCGCGCGATTGCACGCCGCATCTCGAATGTCTCGCCGACCTCAATACCGTGCGCCCTGACGGCGGGCATGCGGAGACTGTCTTCAACGTCGGTCTACGGCATCCGCTGAGCGAACATGTCGTGTTGATGGGATCGCTCGGTCGGCAAATCGACGGCATTCCCGGCGAGGCACGGGCGACCACGTTCTACGTTGGCGTGCAGTTGCTGAGATGACCCGCGCAACCATTGATTCAGGCGCGGGCGGCGATCATTGCACGGTGACATTGCACGGATAGAGATGCATGGAGCTACCCAAACTTTACGACCACGTGATCGACGGCTTGCCTGTGCGCACCGGGGATATCCTGTGCTTGCGCAACGGTGCCGATGGCAGCATCTACGGACGCATCTGGGAAGGCATTGGAAAGCTGATCCCCGGCGAGATCGACCACTGCGTGATCTATCTCGGCCCGGGCGGTCGTTTCGTTGAGGCAAATGTCTACGGCGTCACGGTGCTCGAGATGCCCGGAACGACCTGGGACGCGCGCGCGTTGGTCCGCCAGCGAATCCTGCTCGACACGCTGGTCGGCGTGGCGTATCCACTCGCAGGCCGCGATCTGACCGCCGCCGAGGAGAACCGCATCCGCACCTCGGTGGCTGACTGGTGCCTCGCGCAATCCGCTGAAGACCGTCCTTTCAACTTCAACCTGCTCGATGCGACGAATCCCGAACGCGCGTATTGCAGTCAGCTCATCGCGGAAGCCTATCGCCGCGAGGGCATCGACCTCGACAGCAACATCGGCGTGCCGCGCGCGAGCATCTTCCGCAAGGCCGTGTTCCCCGAGGAAATCTGGAACGCGAGCGAACACCGCCGGGTCGGCGACGACGCACCTACAGCGCGACCGCCGCCCTCGCGCTAAACACGGAGAACCCTACTTATGACTACCCACGAACCTTGGCCCGCACACGTCGGACACTACCTGCGGACGCTCGCGATCGACGTCGACGACCACATCGATACCGCGCGAAAGCGCCTCCATATCAAGTTCGGTTTCGATCGCCCGCGCCACATCGCCGCGTACCGCGCGTGGACGGATGGAAAAACTGTCGAATTGACTGGCCGCGTCCTCGGCAGGCCTCCAGCCGTCGGCGGCAATGTCGGCGATCACTGGTGGGACAACCTGCTGAACACGTACCGGCGCTTCAACGCAAGCGATGTGCCCGGTCTGCCGCTGGTCGCTCGGTTTCGCAACGCCTCGGCGCTCACGACGACCAACGATGAAGGCTATTACCAAGTGACGTTACCAGTCGAAGGCAACGCATCTGACAATGCCTGGGAGAACGCAAGCATTGCGCTGGAAGATGGCAGTCTGCTCACGCCGCAACCAGTCCTGCAGATCGACCCGGCTGCGCGCATTGGCGTGATTTCCGACATCGACGACACGGTCCTGCAAAGCAGCATCACTGACTGGAAGACCGCCGCGCAGCTCGCGTTCCTGCATAACGCGCGCACGCGCAAACCGCTGCTTGGCGTAGCGAAGCTCTACCAGGCATTACAAGCCGGAACGGGCGGCGCGCGCAATCCTATTTTCTACGTCACCAATTCGCCGTGGAATCTGTACGACTTGGTCGATGACTTTCTCGATCTCAACGCGATCCCGTTCGGCCCGATGTCGATGCGCAAGCTCGGGCTGCACGATGGCGAAACTTTCGGCGGCGGCCCCACCGATCACAAGTTGCATCGGGTGACTGAACTCGTCGATCGTTTTCCCGGATTGAAGTGGGTGCTGCTCGGCGACTCCGGACAGATGGATGCCGCCACCTACAGCGCCATCGTGCACGCATTCCCGGATCGCATCGCGGCAATCTACATCCGCGACGTCGATCCTTCGTCCGACACGGTGCGCGACAAGGGCGTCGACGCGCTGATCGAAAAAGTGTCGGGCACGAAGGTGCCAATGTTGCGCGTCGCCGACAGCGTCGCGATCGCCGAACACGCCTTACAACTTGGACTCATCGATGCGTCAGCGCTCGCCGGCATTGCCGCCGACGTAAAGCGCGATGCGCAGCGCCCCACGTTGACCGAAGCGACTGTGCAGAAAGTCGGCGGCAAGGTTGCCGACGCAATCGGTGCGTCTCCTCCGTCGCCACCGGGAGATCCGGGCAGCTGACCACTGGGCAAGACCGCGCGCACACCCACGGTCGAATTCCGTCAACGCGTATGGCGTGCACGCTGGGGCTGCGCACGGCGGGCGTCGTGATCGGTGACAATGCCGCTCCATTTCTGTAGCCAGACCACCCCGATGCACGCATCAAGATGACTTCTACCCGATGAGAATTCCCCATGGACTGCAGCCGCTAATCGATGATGGCGTGATCGACGCGGTGCTGCGGCCACTCAAGAGCGGCAAGGAAGCGTCGGTGTACGTGGTGCGTTGCGGCGACGCGATTCGTTGCGCGAAGGTTTACAAGGACATGGCGCAGCGCAGCTTTCAGGCGCGCGTGCAATACCAGGAAGGGCGCAAGGTGCGCGGCAGCCGGCAGGCGCGCGCGATCGGCAAGGCGACGAAATTCG
>JBDTWV010000498.1:0-2615 GCA_040006495.1 Dokdonella sp. | reverse complement strand
ACAAGACCAGCGTCAGCCTCGAAGAGGCGTTCTGGAACGGCATGAAGGAAATCTCGGGCCTGCGCGACATGACGCTGTCCGAACTGGTCGGCGAGATCGACAGCAACCGCCAGCAAGGCAATCTGTCTTCCGCGATACGCCTCTTCGTGCTGGATTATTTCAGGACGCGCGCCATGGCCGCCGCGCCGGACTCAAAACAGCCGAGCGCATAGTATTCGGCCAAAGCCTGCCCTCGAACCTGGTCCGAGGGTACATCGCGCATTTGCGTCGCTGCCTTACTCGATGACTTCGCCAACGCGCGCCTTTACCGCGGGCGTTTCTGCCGTCCTGATAGTGGCGGCCAATTCGGCCTGCGTTGGCTGAATCGACGGTGCGGCGACGTCCGCGGTCGCGCCCACGCGGTTTTGCTGCCGGCTTCCGACCAACATCAGTGCACAGACCACGTAGAAGCAGGCGCCCAGTGCGTATGTATTGGCGATGCCGAATTCTATCGAGAGGGCCATGCCCAGCACCGAGGCAAACATCGACGTAATCCCGTTCGCACTCCAGAAGAACGGAAGCAGCTCCGAGTGCCGGCGCCAGGTGCTCAGCCCTAGCGGAAACATCATCCCCATGCAGAATGCCGGGGGGGCCAGCAGCAGCACCGACAACAGAATGCGCATGTCGGTGGCTTCCGATCGCGCCCACGTCGTGAGCCAGGGGGTCAATAAGCCTGCCACCACGAGGGTTGTCAGGAGGGCGGCAACCCTGGCGACAACCGCAGCCCGGCGGGGCAGATCCGCGCCAAGGGTGGCGCTTCCCAACCCGCCAAACAGGAGAATCGTGAACAGCACCACAGCCAGGCCGTAAACGGGATGGCCGAGAAAGACCATGAGCCGCTGCATCTGGGATATCTCGATCAGCATGAAGCCCATGCCGATCGCGCAGAAATATGCGACCGGCGGCGTCAGCACCGGCAGCGGCATCCGCCTTGCGAGACGGACAAAGGGAGTGACGATGTAGTACACGCAGGCGCACAGCGACACCACGATCAGCAGCAGGGTCACCTTGATCGCCGCGTTGTTGTTGGTGACCGCCGTCGGGGACACGCCGGCAAGATCCCCGAAACGCGTCGTGTAGAAGAAGAACGGATTGTCGTCCGTCGAGGGGGTGACGTTTTCCGGCAATGACGCGAAGAATGCCGCATCGGCCTTGCCGGACATCAACGTCGAGGTGGTGGTATCGAAAGCGACATCCGGCCCCAGCAGAATCTTGAAGCCTTGGGCCAGAAGCCTCGTGCGCGCACCCTGCCATTGGGCAGCGGTGAAGGCGTCAGGACGGGTAATCACGGTTACGATGTTGCCGACATTCAACGCGACCACATGCTGCGCCAGCTCGGCGGCAGGCACGCCCTTGCGCTGCAGGGCGCTGGCTGCGATCGCCACGAGGCGGTAGAACTCGCCACGGTGAACAGCCGGGTCGTACCAGCGCGATACCGACAGCAGCCCGCCGGGCTTCAGCGACCGGTAGAAGTCATCCCATGCTTCCACGGTGTAAAGGCGGTTTTCAGTCAGCGTCAATCCGCCCGCAGCCGTAGCCGCCCAGGTGTCGATCAGCGAAATCTGGACGAGGTCGTATCGATCGGGTGAATGATTAATGTAGCTGCGCGCTTCGGCATTAACCAGCGATACGCCGGGCTGGCGATCGAGATGGCCGGAGAAGTCAGCGAACTTGTCAGTCAGGACTTCGAAGATCGCGGGATTGATTTCGATTCCGTGGATGCGTGTGGCACCGAAATAGAGCGCGGAAAGAATGTCGCGGCCGCCTCCCACGCCGACGACGGCGACTTCGGCCGGCGGTTGCACCAGATAGGCGGCATTGATGACGTCGTCCTTCAGGTAGGACAGTTTACTGATATCGCCGTCGTAACGGGTAATGACCGTGGCCGCATCGGCATCGATATCGAGATGATTCTGATCTATCTTGATCGCCGGCGTGTGGGCGATGCCCCAGCCGAACGGAGACGTCTCTCCAAGCGCCGTCACTCGCACGCGCGAGTAAGTATTCCAGCGCTCGAACAGCGTTCCCATCTGCTCGACGCCCTTGGCCCAGAACACGCCAAGATGACTCTTGCCAGACGCTTCAAGTCCGGTGTGCACGATGGCGGCGGCAGCCAGCGTAAGCGCGACGGCGCCGCTGAGGCGCAGGCTGCGAATGTCGCCGCTGTTGCGCACCACGATCCAGCCTGCACCGGCAGCAAAGGCTCCGATCCCCAACGTCGCGCTCACGGGATCGACGACCAGCAATACGAAGATGACACCGAGGCAACCGAGCGCCGCCCCTGCGAGGTCGGCCGCATAAAGCCATCCGCCGCTATATGGCAGGCGGGTCAGCAAGAGCGTTATGCAGACGCCGCTTTCAGTGAACGGCCTTACAAAGGCGACCGTCGTGATCGCCAGCGCCAGCATCACGTATTGCTCGGGGATCACGAGCGGCACGCAAAGGAAGGTCACCATTGCGCCAACGCCGGTGATCGCGAACCACGAGGCGTGGCGTGCGAATTCCACTCCTACCCGCTCCCGAGCATAGCGGTCAGGTTTGTTGTAGACCTCCATCGCTCCGCGGGTGAGCCCGAA
>JBDTWV010000497.1:0-2616 GCA_040006495.1 Dokdonella sp. | reverse complement strand
CGGGTGCGTGCATGGGTTGTTCCGCCGAGCAAGAAAAGTAATTGGGGAGCAGCCCGGCGAGTTCAACTATGAAGTGCACCGCGTTTGAAGGATCGGTCGAACAGATGCTGCGGAGTTCGGAAGCCTAATCGTTTTCGTGGTCGCTGGTTGAGTTTGTCCTCGATCTTCTGGATGGCGTCATCGGTGAACGCACCGAGATCGCAACGCTTGGGCAGGTACTGGCGCAGCAGGCCGTTGAGATTTTCGTTGCAGCCGCGTTGCCAAGCGGAGTATGGCGCGGCGAAGTAGCTGGTGGCGTCCAGGGCGATATCGATCAGAGCGTGTTCGGCAAACTCGCTGCCGTTATCCCAGGTGAGCGTGTGGACGCGCCGGCCTATCGGGTAGAGCGCATGCAGGATCGCTCGCATCGTCGGCTCGGCCCCGCCGCTGGCGACACGGCGAAGTCGCACCAGACCGGTTTTGCGTTCGACCAACGTGACGACACGAGCAGTTCCCTTGCCGACGATGGTGTCGCCTTCCCAATCACCGACGCGTTGTCGGCTATTAACAAGCGCCGGGCGCTGCGCGATACGTCGCCCGCCGAAGCGCTGCCGCTGGCGTGGCGTGCCACAGCGGTGCTGACGTCTGTGCTTGCGGCATCGCAGCTGCGTCCACAGCGATCCGCCCTCTTTGCGGTCTGCGGCGATGTACTGATAGATCCGCTCATGGCTGATCAGCGCTCTCTTGCTCCCAACGATCTGCTCGGGGCTCAAGTCTTCAGCCAATGCCGCACGCACGATCGGCCAGATCGCCTCATCGAGGCGAGGCTGCGAACTTGCCGCGTGTCGGCGCTGCGTGCTCTGGCGTTGTGCCTGGCGACTTTCGTAGGGCGCACCCCGCGCGTTGCGCTGGAGCTCGCGACTAATCGTACTGGGCGAACGTTCGATCTGTTCCCCGATCCCGCGGGATGAAAAACCACCGCGGTGAAGGTGCTGGATCTGGTAGCGTTCGTACTGGCTCAGGTGCGTGTAGCTCATGTGCAGTTCCACTTGGCGGTGAAGCTGTGCAGGCTACCGCGCCTGCGCCACTTCACGTCATAGGGTGGTGCACTTCAGAATTGAATTCGCCGCTGATCAATGTCGATCGGTTGAATCCAAGACCCTAACCAGGCGGTGGCGACTGACCGCTTTCAGGAGCTCTGTTGCAGGGCAAACAGGTGCCTTCGATCCAGCTACGGTTCTTCGCAGGAGGAGCGGGGAAAGATCCGAGAATTCTTATCCAAACGGATCACCCCGGTTCCCCAACGCTCTCCCTTGGCGCAGCGCATTCAGCCAACCATATCGGGGTCAGAACACCTTCTCCCCGGTCGCGCATTCACGCTCGCCAAACCGACGCGAAATAAGTTGCTCTGACCCGGATGGCACTGACCCCGTTCCTCTGCTGAGAATCTGCGCAAATCAGATAGAATGTTGTACTTGAAGATCGATGCTAGGCGCTGCCATGGCGCCGTGCGAAAGACTCGATAGAAATTCAGGACAACGAAGAAAATGGCCATGATAGGCACGCGAATTATCGGACACAAATTAAGGGTAATGATCGCGCTGCTCATTTGCGCGACCGCCATACCTGCCTGGGCGACCATTCCCGACATCGAGCGGCAAGCGTTGCTCACTCTGTACATCAGCACCCATGGTGCAGACTGGGGGACGAGTACAAACTGGAACGGGGCGGAGGGAACGGAATGTACCTGGTTTGGTATCACGTGCGACGCCGCAAATTTGCACGTGACAAGCATTCAGCTTGAACACAACAATCTCACCGGAACCCTTCCCGCCTTGACGGGATTGACGAGCCTTGTGGATTTCGATGTGCTTGACAATCACCTTACCGGCCCCGTTCCGGCCTTGACGGGATTGACCGCCCTTCAAAATTTCCTTGTGGCTTTCAATCAGCTCAGCGGCCCCCTGCCTGCCTTGACGAACCTTCAGACTTTCGCCGCCAATGGCAATCAGCTAACCGGCCCTATTCCGAGCTTGGCGGGATTAACAAACCTTCAGACTTTCTGGGTCTCCAGCAATTATCTCACCGGCCCCCTTCCGGCCCTGACGGGATTGACGAAACTTTCTAGTTTCGAGGCTTATAAGAATGGGCTCACCGGTTCCATTCCGAGTTTGACGGGATTGACGAACCTTATGAATTTCAACGTCAGTTCAAACGACTTCACCGGCCCCATACCGGTATTGTCGGACTTGACGAGCCTTAGGTATTTCTCCGTCGGAACCAATCAGCTCACCGGCTCCATTCCGGCCTTGACGGGATTGAACAATCTCCATTATTTCAAAATCAGTCGGAACCGACTGACTGGATCGGTGCCGACGGCTCCAGCCAGTCTGATATCCAATGCCTCATCTCTTTGCCCGAATCCGCTGAGTACCACCGCTAGCGAGAATGACGTTGGTTGGAATGCGGCTACCGGTCATACGCCGTGGTGGGCAACGCCGTACAACAGCAATCGTTGCGACGACATTTTTACCAATGGATTCGATGGTTAGGCTGTCGAAGGCTCCGTGAGCAGATTCGCAAGCGTTGAGGCTGTAGAAAAACCCGTTTCCGAAGTCGCGAGATCGTCGTGTCGCC
>JBDTWV010000496.1:0-2617 GCA_040006495.1 Dokdonella sp. | reverse complement strand
CCAGTGTTCCGGCCGGATAGACCATGCCTGCTTGACGATCGCGCCGGCGCGACACGACGAAGTCAACCACGGCCCAAGCGAGGAACGCACCGAACAGCACAACATCGTGCACGAATCCAGTCGCGAGCAGGTGGCCCAAGGCCCACAGCTTGACGCCGGCCAGCATCGGATGGCCGACCGTGGCCTTGGCGTGGTTGCGCGGCACGTACGCCGCAACGACCAGTACGAACGCGACCAGCGTGAACAGCGCGTTGAGATGCTTGAGCCATAACGGTGGCGCATACAGCAACACCGGCTGCTGGCGCGCCAACCCGAACCCCCACACGATCAGCACGAAGCCGATGATCGATACAACCGCGAACAGCCCTTTCCAACCGTTCGGGCCGAGACGCGCGATCATCCGTGTGCGCCAGCCATCGGCAACCATGCGTAGCGAATGGATGCCGAGAAAGATCAGCAGTCCGAGAACCAGGATTGACATGAGCGTGTCCTTTGTTGACCGCGGGCATCAGTATCGCGCAATCGTTCGACTGGGCACCCACCAGCGTACCAAGAATGAGCGCGACACAAAGATGACGGTCGCGCCGGGCTTTGCTTCCCGAAAAGTCGATCGGGCGACACCATACTGCGACGCGCACATCGGAAAAATCTCTTCGCGATCGATCGGCTTCGAGAGCAGGATCCTTCCGCCGCGGCAACTGCTCAGTCGCCCTGATCCTCGGTAGGTCGCTTCGACAGGTTTTCGAACTGTGGCCGGAACGCCCCGACAAACGCGTTGTGCAGGACTGCGATAATCGCCTGCCATGTGCTGGTTTTGCTGTCGCCTATTTCCCCGTGGATCTCGATGCGGGTTGCAAACTGATCATTCTTTTGATTTTTGAACACGTTCTCGATCCCGCCGGCCAGCAATTCCCACGCCAAGCGCAGCGGATTATCATGTTCCTGCTCGACATCCTTTTTCCAGCTGAACACCTTGACGTGCTGGAGCAAAGGTTTGGCATAGCCGCTGAGCTTTCCGTCGCTGGCTTCGAGCTGCATCACGAAATCGCCGCTACCCGAAGCCACGTCAAGTTTTACATAGGCCCGCAAGAAGTCGTTGGCGCGGGTCAGATCGATATCGGTGATTTTGAAGTTAAGCTTGAAGTCTTTGAGCGTGCCTAGCGGGTCGAATGCCGCATTTATCGCGAGGGGCGCCGACCCAAGCACCTGCGCATGAGCATCGAGTGTGGCGGCGCGCTTGCCGGCATCGCGTACATTGGACAGGTTGGCCACCGTCGCATTGAACTGCGTCGCCTTCAGGTCGACCGGTGGCTTGGTCGACAATGCACGAAAGCGGACCGTACCGTCGTGCACCCGCACTTCGTCCAGGCGGATCGGCATCAGCCTCTCCAGTTGCACCCTCCAGTCGATACCTTTGCCGTTTTCGGTGGCCGGCGCATCGATGAAATTGATCTCGGGCGATTGAAAATCGACGGTACTGACGATCGCGCCGCGCAGCAGTGCGTTCCAGCTCACCGCAAGGTCCATCCGGGGCGCGTGCAATAGCGGAATGCTGGATTTGCCGCCGCGACGCTCGATCAGCAGCTCGTCAATCGAATACGCGCCACGCCATAGGTGCAAACTGACATCGCGAACTCGTCCGTGGTAGGCGCCCATGTGGTCGAGCTTGCGATTTAGCGTGCTCTTGATCCAACTCGGCAACGCCAGATCGATGCCGATGACCAGCATCACGATCACGGCGATCGTGATCCACGGCCAGCGTCGCCCCAGTGGCCACCTCATCATCGTCCCTCCGCAGGCGCAGCGCTGCTGGCCGGCTCGATCGTCTCACCACGCCCCTGCAACCAGACCTGCACCGATTCCGCGCCGATGAAGAAGATGGTACTTGAGTAATACACCCATACCAGCAAAACGACCAACGAACCGGCTGCACCATAAGCGCCTCCGACATCGCCGCGCGAAAGATAGAATCCGATCAACCATTTGCCAAGCCCGAACAGAACGGCTGTGACCAAGCCGCCCCAGGCAGCACGCCGCCACGGCAGACGCGCGTCGGGGAGATAGCGAAACAACATCGTGAACAGTGCCGCGAACACGATTGTGCTGATAACCTGGTTGATTACGTCCCACCAAGCGCCGTTGCGGGTCAGCAGCAGCCCCAGCGCGGAACTTGCCAGCAGCGAGACGACCAGCACGAAAACGATCGCAGCGATCACTCCGACCGACAACACGCGCCGACGCAGCCAGCTCAGGATCGCATTGGACGGTTGCGACGTGATGCCCCAGATTCGGTTGAGCGATGATTGCAGTTGGGCAAACACCGTGGTGGCCCCGACGATGGAAATCACGATGCCGATGATGCCAGCCATGCTGCCTAGCGAAGGATGCTTGTTCGCGCTGTCGATAACGGCTTGCGCAGCCATCCTCGCATCACCGCCCGCCAATGCGGAAATCTGTCCAAGCATCGCTTCCTCTGCGCCGGGACCGATCAGGGAAGTTGCCCAAACCGCCAACACCATCAGTGGAGCAAACGAAAGCAGTGTGTAGAACGAGAGTGCAGCGGACAAGGTCAGCACATCATCCTCGACGAATTTGTCGAGCAGGCGACCTGCGAACG
>JBDTWV010000495.1:0-2625 GCA_040006495.1 Dokdonella sp. | reverse complement strand
GATGAGTTCGCTCAAGCGCGTACTTGACCCTCGTCGCATGCGTACTTCGCTGCCCGGTCAAAGCGGGTCAGAACGGGTCTGGCCCGGTTACCAGCGACGAACCCTCCGTTCCGTCAGGATGGGAACAACACCGGCGCCGCCTCGCGCATGAAGATGCGCACCGTGACCGGGCCGATGCCCTTGAAGTGGAGCAACCGACGCTCGAATTCCGCGCGGCTTTCCGACGCCTCGCAAATGCCGGGGACGCGGCCGTGATACTCCTCGATCAGCTTCGTGCACAGCAGCTTGAGGCGCTCGGCGGTGGATTCGTCGTAGCGCACATAACCGCCTTCGCCAAGCATCTTCACCAGCTCCGCATGCGTGCAATGGCACAACTTGCGCGGCGTATCCCGGCCATGTTTCTCGACCAGCACACGCCATGTCGCTGCCGAAATCTTCTGCCGATGCGCTTGCCGAACAGGAAACTGTCCAGCAACCATTTGAACAGCCCTTCCTCGTCGCCCTTGCCGACCTTGATGCCGAGATCGGCGGCGGAAATGTAGCGACCCATGACGTGACCTCGTTCGGCGCATGAAGCGGATTGGAGAATCCTGGGACCGTAGCGCTGATCCCGAAGTGAAAGTGCGTCTTTCGCGGTGGTGACGATGTGTGCCGCGCTCAGCGCGCCGCGTGGTGGTCGACGCTTGGGTTGCTCAGAGGCTGTGAAATATTCGCCTACTGATCCGACGGACACCGCATACCATCCCGTTCGCGCTGAGCGTAGCGGCCGCAGGTCGCGCACGCGGAGAACGGCCATGGATGGCCGTGGCTTTGGGGAGCGAGGAAGTCGAAGCGTCGTCGCAAGCCCCTTCGACGTCGGCCTGCGGCCTACGCTCAGAGCCTGCCCCGGACTCGATCCGGGGGCGAACGGCAATAGTCACAGCATCTCAGGGAAGGACATGGCCAGACGCAAGGAAAGCGGAACGTTTCGCTCAGGCCACCCGTTTTCTCGCGCTGACTGGCTTTGGGATGCCGCCTGTTGCCGCGCCACAGAATGCCGGTTCGGCGCCGCGCTCGCCGCCTTCCTGCCAGGCGACTTTCGCGCGCAGGTATTTCCGCATCACGCGAATGCATTCCGCCTGCGCCTCGACCGCTTCCAGCTGACCGCGCATCACCACCAGCTTGTGCCCCGTGTCCATCGCGCCCACCTCGTACTCTTGGTTGAGGGACACGATCTGCTTGAGCGTGAAACCCTGATGGGCGCCGCCAGCTCGAGGTCAATGTGTTTGGCCTGGCCCGCCTGATCCAGCTGACCACCCCGCTGATGCGCGCGCAGCGCGCCGGCGCCATCGTCAACATCACCGCCATCGGCGGCAAGATCCACGAACCGCTGGGCAGCTGGTACCACGCTACCAAGTTCGCCGGCGAAGGACTGAGCGACTGCCTGCGGATGGAACTGGCCCCGTTTGGCATCGATGTGGTGGTGGTCGAGCCCGGTGCCATCCGTGCCGAATGGAAAAGATCGCGCCAAATGCTTTTGCGCTCTTTGGCCAATTGCGACCTGCATGCAAACACCGTTTAATCGACGCAGTCCTCTTCAAGCCGATCGACATGAAATCCCCGCGACGAGCGAACGTTGATCCGTCACACCCGCCTATCGGCGCGTTGCTGCGCGAATGGCGGGCGGTGCGGCGGATGAGCCAGCTCGAGCTTGCACTGCAGGCGGGCATGTCGACCCGGCACCTCAGTTACGTCGAGACGGGCAAGGCGCGGGCGAGTCGCGAGACAGTCGCCCGCCTGGCCGACGCGCTGGGGATGCCGCTGCGCGAGCGCAATGCGTTGCTGCTCGCCGGCGGTTACGCGCCGCAGTACGCGGAGAACCCGCTCGCCACGCCTGCACTCGACCGGATGCGCCAGGCGATCGAACTGATCATCGCGCACCAGGAGCCCTACCCCGCGTTCGTGCTCGACCGGCACTGGAACGTACTGATGGCCAACCCCGCGGCAGTCAGGATCAATCGCCTGCTGATGGACGGGCGGGAGAGTCCACACGCCAACCTGCTGCACCAGGTGTTCGATCCGCAGGATTTCCGCTCGGTCATCGTCAACTGGCCGGATGTCGCGGAAAAGTTCATCCGCCATCTGCACGAGCAACTCGCCACTGTTCCGTCCGATCAGACCGCGCAGAAACTACTGGACGAGGTGCTGCGCTACCCCGACGTGCCCGCGCGCTGGCGCTTCCGCGACCTGACCAACGAACCCGCTCCCGTGCTTACGCTGGTGTTCCGCAGCAGCGCAGGTGAGCTGCACTTCTTCGAAACGATCACGACGTTTTCGATGCCGCGCGATGTGACGCTGGACGAGTTGCGCATCGAATGCGCGTTTCCGGCAGACGACCATACCGCCGCCGTGTGCGCACGGCTGGCGGCCGCCGAACGTTCGCGCTAATCGCGAACCCTGGTGGGTGCGGCAGCCATGGACGTGGCATGGAATTCGATCAGCAACCCGAGGTCGTCCTGCGTCGGCGCCAGAAAGGAATCGCCCAGCACGCCGCGGTAGCCCGGCAACTCTTTTTCGTAGCCGCGCTCGACCTGCCGTTTTGCCCGATTGAGATCGGTTACGCCGATGCTTACCCCCAGCACCTGC
>JBDTWV010000494.1:0-2632 GCA_040006495.1 Dokdonella sp. | reverse complement strand
GCAACATGCGCGAGCGGATCGCGTTGGCCCACTTCGAGGCCCAGCGCTTGCTGCCGCTGTCCATGCGATTCACTCGCCAACCGGCGTATAGCTTGATGGCTGCCAGGGAATTGGCGCGGGTCGCGAGCAGTTTCGGAATGTCGGCGGGATCGTTCTGACCGTCGCCATCCAGAGTCGCAATCCACGTGCCGCGCGCGGCCTTGACGCCATTGCGGATCGCCGTGCTCTGGCCGCTTTGCGCGAGGTGGCGGATCACGCGCAGTTCGGGGTATTGCGCTTTCGCGGCGGTCAGCACCTTGACCGAATCGTCCTTGCTCGCGTCGTCGACATAAATAATCTCGAAATCCTCGTGGCCACGAAGGGCGGCAGCGATTTCGGCAAGCAGCGGTGCAATGTTGCCCTGCTCGTTGAACACGGGCACGACGACGGAAAGTTCGGGCATTGCGCTTCATGACCTTTCGCAAGAGGAGGCCATTATCGCCGATTGGCGGGGCAACCATCGCGGTGGCGCCCCCGGATGAAGCCTCTTGTGGGAGCGGCGACCGGCACGATGCTCCCTGATCCGTCGCGATGGAATGCGAAAGCATCGCGCCTGCCGGCACTCCCACAAACAGTCCACGAATCGCAACTGCGCTGCTCTGGAGCCGCGTCGCCGATAGTCAGCGACTGCCCGCTGCCACCTGCGCAGGACCTTCGATCGCGTCGCGCCAGATGTGCTCGATCGAATCGAAGTGGGCTGCGGACTGCGCGACGAGGACCAAGGTGCCGTTCGCGATCGGTACTTCGCGACCGTGCATGCCATCGCGGCGGAAGTCGTTGCTGCTACGCCTGGGATGATTGACGACGTAGAGCACGCTTACCGCAGCGCCTTGTTCAGGCATCACCATATGCACCGATCGCCAGTTGCCAATCGGGCATTCATGCACATAGCTGACGTCGGCGGGCACCGACGCCAGGCGCACGCCGCGATCGGCGAACGCGCGTTCAATAGCCGTGGCAGGAATCGGCGCACGCAATTGCAGCGCGGCCTTTTCCGCGCCATCGATATGTGCGATGACGAGGTTGGCCAGTACGTCTGGTGCGGATTGATAACGAACCATGCCGATCGCCAGCGCGATGCTCGCGGCCGCGGCCAACGCGATCCAGCCGAAACGCCGCACGCCGCTGCGCCGTTGCGCGCGCGCGCCAGTCAGCTGCGCAAGCAGAATGCGATCGGCCAAACCATCGGGAATCGGTACCGCCACCGACTTCGCGAGCCGCGCCTCGAATGCCTGCGCGCGCGACGTCGCATCGGCGCAGAACGAGCAGCTGCGCAGATGCTCGCGGGCAGCGCTGTCGACAACACGTGGTTCGCTGCCGAGCACGCGGCGGAACTCAAGGCAGTCCATGTGGACGCACCTCCGCATCATCGCCGCCGAGCAAAGCTTTCAGCTTCTGTCGGGCGCGAAAAACCTGGGTCATTACGGCCGCTTCGGTGAGCTGGAGCTGGCGAGCGATTTCCTCGCAGGAAAATCCACCGAGCACTTGCAGCACCAGCGGCTCGCGATATTTCGCGTCAAGCTTCGCAATCGCCGCACGCAACACCGCATCCTCGCCGCGATGTTCGGGGCCGGGTGCGTGGTCGGTGATCTCCATTTCAGTAATATCGGTGGTCGGCATTGGTTTGCGTTCGTACAGGCGCGCGTGCTCGCGGCGCAGGATCGTGGTCAGCCATGCTTTTGCGGCGATGTTCTCGCGCAGCGCATCGAGCGAACGCCACGCACGCAGGAACGTCTCCTGGACGAGATCCTGGGCCAGCGCATCCTGGCCGCACAACCAGTACGCATAGCGATACAGCTCGCTGGAATGGGCGCGCACAAGCGCTTCGAATTGCTGCTGGCGGGTGCTCACGACTGCAACAGACCGGAGCTGCGAGCGCGGGCTTTCAGAATCGGTCATGCGATGCGCTTCATCGACTGATCAGCCCGCCTCGTCATGCGTCAACGCAGGTGTTCCAGGATGCCTTCGAGTTCGTCGAGGCTGTGATAGTGGATCACCACCTTGCCGCGCCCGTTACGGGCATGCGCAACGTTGACCCGCGCTGCGAGCTTCTCCGCCAGTTCGCGCTCCAGCGCGGCGATGTTGGGATCGCGCGCAGCCGGCTTCTTTGCCTGTCCGCTTGCAGCCGCATCGAGGCGGCGCACGGCCTCCTCCAGTTCGCGCACCGACCATTTCTTCTCGGCAGCCTCCCGCGCGAGAGCGACCGCACGTTTCTCGGGGAGAGTTGCCAGCGCACGTGCGTGGCCCATGTCGAGCTTGCGTTCGTCGAGCAGGCGCTTGATCTCGGCGGGCAGATCGAGCAGGCGTAGCAGGTTCGACACTGCGGCGCGCGAGCGACCGACCGCATCGGCCGCCTGTTGATGAGTCAGTTCAAATTCCTCGATCAACCGCGCCAGCGCGTGCGCTTCTTCCAGTGGAGACAGATCTTCGCGCTGGATGTTCTCGATCAGCGCCATCGCGACCACGGACTGGTCCGCGACGACCTTCACCAATGCGGGTATTTCGCTCAAGCCGGCCAGTTGCGCGGCACGCCAACGTCGTTCACCGGCAATCAATTCGTAGCGGTCGCGCCCGATCGCGCGCACGACGACCG
>JBDTWV010000493.1:0-2651 GCA_040006495.1 Dokdonella sp. | reverse complement strand
CGTTCCGTGACGGGCTACTTGGTGTGAGCGACGTGCCACTGTGGATCGCTTATGCGCTGATGCTCGGCTTCACCGTTGCGCTCACCGCACTAGCGTTGTGGCTGCTCAAACGCGGGGTTGGCTTGCGCAGTTAATAGAGGGCAGAGGCAGTACGACAGGAAAGCGTGCGCCATGCGCAGGACGTACTTACCTCACCTAAATGAGACTACATTTCTCGGTCATCGTGCGCACGGCGTACGCTACGGCGCGAGACGATCGCACTGCGGCACCCGGAAAAACTCCAGAGCGGTTTGCGTGGTTTGCGCT
Organism: Dokdonella sp.; assembly: GCA_040006495.1. Classification (GTDB taxonomy): domain Bacteria; phylum Pseudomonadota; class Gammaproteobacteria; order Xanthomonadales; family Rhodanobacteraceae; genus Dokdonella_A. Next base: position 2,345 of record JBDTWV010000493.1, on the reverse strand, counting down.
GCGGTAACGTCGACCTCCTCGCCGCGATCGCGTGCCAGCTCCTCGACGATGTGCGCCAGGTACATCGGTTCGTTACGGCGATGCGATGGCGCTGGTTTTACCGTCCGCGGCAACAGATACGGCGCGTCGGTTTCGATCATCAACCGGTTTGCCGGGATGTGCTTCACCAGCTCGCGCAAGTGCAGGCCGCGGCGCTCGTCGCACAGCCAACCTGTGATGCCGATATGCCAGTCGTTGTCGAGGCATTCAAACAATTCCTCGCGGGTTCCGGTGAAGCAATGCACGACCGCGGCGCCAAGCTTGCCGTCGAAATTCTTCATCATTGCCAAGAAATCGGCATGCGCATCGCGCTGGTGAAGAAAAAGTGGCTTTCTGGACGCTGCCGTCTTGCCACTATCAACCGCAATCTGCAGTTGCCGCTCGAACGCACGTCGCTGCGCCGGACGCGGCGAGAGGTCGCGGAAATAATCGAGTCCGCATTCTCCGACCGCAACCACTTCCGGAGACGCATGCAATATGCGCAGCTCCGCATCCGCTTCGTCGGCGTATTCCGCCGCATGGTGCGGATGCACGCCCGCAGTCGCGTACAACACGCCGGGATATGCCTGCGCCAGTTTCAGCGCGACCGGCGAGCCTTCGCGCGATGCGCCGGTCACGATCATCTTTGCCACGCCCGCGTCGCGCGCACGCGTAAGTACGGCATCGAGATCAGGCGCAAAACTTTCGTGGCCGAGGTTGGCGCCGATGTCGATCAGTTGCATGTGCAAGGCCACGGTGAAGTGCGCGAATTCTAGCGCAGCACTCCCGCTATCCTATCGGCATGAAGCCGTCTGACCTTCCTATTGCCGCGCTGCTGCCGCAAATCAGCGACAGTCTCACCGCGCATCCGCGTCTCGTGCTCGAAGCGCCGCCTGGCGCCGGCAAAACCACGCAGGTCCCGCTCGCTTTGCTGGATGCGCCGTGGCTCGCTGGCAACAAGATCGTGATGCTCGAACCGCGCCGTGTCGCCGCACGCTCTGCGGCACACTTCATGGCGAAGCAATTGAATGAAGGCGTCGGCGAAACCGTTGGCTACCGCATCCGTTTCGAAAACAAGGTCTCGGCGCGCACGCAGATCGAGGTTGTCACCGAGGGTATTCTCACCCGGATGATCCAGGACGATCCCACACTCGAAGGCGTGGGCGCGTTGCTGTTCGACGAATTCCACGAACGTCACCTGTCCGCCGATCTCGGCCTTGCGCTCGCGCTCGACGTGCAGTCGCAAGTACGCCACGACCTGCGCATCGTGTTGATGTCGGCGACGCTCGATGGCGAACGACTCGCGGGCTTTCTCGATGCGCCGCGATTGAGTTCACAAGGCCGCAGCTATCCGGTTGCGGTCGCGCATTTTCCTGCTCGCCGTGTCCTTCGACAGGCTCAGGGCAATCGGACGGAGCCGTTGGAGGTGCAGGTGCGGCATGCGGTCGAACACGCGCTCGCGCAACACGCAGGCGACCTGCTGGTGTTCCTGCCGGGTCAGCGCGAGATTGCATCAGTTCACAACGCACTGTCGGTTGTAGTTTCGTCGGACATTGCGCTGTTGCCGTTGCATGGTGAACTCCCACTCGAAGCGCAAACGGTCGCGCTCAACTCCGATCCTCAGGGCCGCCGCCGCGTGGTGCTGGCGACCAACGTTGCCGAGTCCTCAGTGACATTGCCCGGCGTGCGCGTGGTGATCGATGCTGGCTTGGCGCGCGAACCGCGTTTCGATCCGAACTCGGGATTCTCGCGGCTGGAGACCGTGTCGATCTCACAAGCCTCGGCCGATCAGCGTGCCGGTCGCGCGGGACGCGTTGCAGAAGGTTTCGCCTATCGCCTTTGGCCGGAATCGCAACGGCTCGAGGCGCAACGCCGAGCCGAAATCGCGCAAGTTGATTTGTCGGGACTCGCACTTGAACTGGCTGCCTGGGGCGAAGCGAATCTACGCTTTGTCGATCCACCATCAACGGGCGCACTCGCAGCGGCGCGCGATTTGTTGCGACGGCTGGATGCACTCGATTCTCGCGAGGCCATCACACCACTCGGCCGGCGCATGCTCGCGCTCGGCACCCACCCGCGTCTAGCGGCGATGCTGCTGGCGCCGACCGTTCGCCAGGCTCAAGGTGATCGGAGTCTTGAAGCCGCGCTGGCCTGCGATCTAGCCGCACTGGTGGAGGCGCGCGATCCGTTGCGCAGTCGCTCCGATGCGCTGGCCGAACGCTGGCAGGCGCTGACGGCCTTTCGATCCGGACGTTTGTTGCCGGACGCAAATCGCGGCGCGCTCGCGGCGATAGATCAAGCTGCGAAACAATGGCGCCAGCGGTTGA
>JBDTWV010000492.1:0-2654 GCA_040006495.1 Dokdonella sp. | reverse complement strand
CCCCTACAACAGCACCGGGCCAAGTCACACATCGCCACGCCGATGGCACCATCGAATCACATCCAGCCACGTCCGCCGAACCGGAAAAAGATTCTGGCGGCAGTCCCATCCACAAGCATTGAGAGGGAGTCTTTGCGGACTGATGTTATGCATCGCAGTTGAAGGAAACCCCACCACGTGACCGCAGTCATTACCCCAGTCATTCCGATTGAAGAAGCTGCCTCATCACGCAGCGGCAGTCTGGATGACTGCGTCGCATCGTGCGCCACGGCAACGTCGATGGAGGATCTGAATCGGGACTGTTTCTGCATGGCCGTCGATCCGCAGGCGCTACACGCTCAGCTTGATGTCCTTCTTGCTGCAGAAGGGTTGCCAACCGCAATAACGACCTCGCATCCCCACCTGTTTTCGGCGCTTCCATTTTACGTGTCGCGACGCCATCTAGAGCAGGTGGCCGCGCTGGTCATTGCCATCGAAAAAGTGACAGCGACTCCGGCTTTCCAAAGAGCAGTGATGTCCTGGGCGCCGTCGATTGCATGTTTCGATCCAGGCTCCCCTGGAGGATTGCTTGGCTTTGACGTTCACTTGGCTCCGGACGGCCCCAAACTGATTGAAATCAATACGAATCCCGGCGGCGCACTGTTGAATGCCATGCTCGGAAAGGCGCTGCACATGTGCATGCCGCAGCTGACTGCTTCACCCACCGATGCATCCAAGGTCGAGGACCAGGTTGTTGAGGTCATGCTGGAGGAATGGCGGCTGCAACGAGGTGATGCGCAGTTGCGGTTTGTGGCTATCGTCGACACCGCGCCGGAGCAACAGTACCTGTACCCGGAGTTTGTGTTGTATCGAGAACTCTTCCGTGCACGGGGCTACGAGGCCGAAATCTGTTCCCCGACTGATCTGGTCTACCGTGATCATGGTCTACGGCTGAACGGATCTTCAGTGGATCTTGTCTACAATCGCCTGACTGATTTTTCTCTTGCATCCACAGCGAGCGAACACCTTCGAACCGCATATCTGGATCGCGATGTCGTCGTCAGCCCACATCCTCGCGGACACGCGCTGTATGCGGACAAGCGCAACTTGAGCCTGCTGTGCGACGGTGATTTCCTGCGCGTTGCCGGACTTGATCCCTTATCCGCAGCGACTTTGCTAGCAGCGGTTCCTGTAACAACACGGGTCACATCAGCGAACCGGGATGACCTATGGGAGAGACGTAGGCAACTCTTCTTCAAGCCAGCCGCTGGATTCGGGAGCAGAGCCAGTTACCGCGGCGGCAAGCTCACCCGTGGTGTATGGGAGCAGATTGGACAGGCCGAGTACGTTGCACAGGAGATCGTTCGCCCAAGCGAGCGTTACATCGCGGCGAAATCCGATGCGCTCAAGGTCGACCTGCGTTGTTACGCCTACGCCGGCGTCGTGCTGTTGTATGCAGCGCGCATGTACCAAGGTCAGACGACCAATCTTCGAACACCTGGCGGTGGCTTTGCGCCCGTACTGACGGCCAGGAATTGACGCGCATCGACGCCGACTTGCAACAGCCGTTCGGGTCACGCTGGCCTAGGAACATATTCTAATTCTGGCCGCGTTGGCCCGAGGACCTCAAATGACGCACTCCGAACATAACCATTCGCATCAAGCAGAAGAAAAACTGGACAAGGCGCATGCGCCTACTTCCAACCAAACCTCTGCCACACCTGGAGGCACTGTGTTGGATCCCGTCTGCGGCATGCAGGTGGACCCCCAGACCACTCCACACCACGCAACGCATGATCAAATTGAGTACCACTTCTGCTCCGCGCGTTGCCTGGAGCGTTTCTCTGCCGATCCTCGAAAGTTTCTAACGCCATCCTCTGAAGCAATAGTTTTGCCGGCGGACACCATCTTCATCTGCCCGATGCATCACCAAATCCGGCAATCCGGGCCCGGCACCTGCCCAATCTGTGGCATGGCGCTCGAGCCGGAAATGCCAACCCTGGGAGAAGAGGAAAATCCCGAGTTGCGGGATTTCTCCCGGCGCTTCTGGTGGACGCTGCCACTGACGCTGGTGACTTTGATGCTGGCGATGTTCGGACACTACCTGCCTGGAATACCAGTTGCGGCGCGCACCTGGGCGCAGCTTGTGTTGAGTGCACCGGTCGTGTTGTGGGCTGGTTGGCCGTTCCTCGAACGTTGCGTGCAGTCGATCCTCAATCGCAATCCGAACATGTTCACCCTGATCGGGATCGGCGTGACCGCGGCATTCGGTTACAGCGTGGTTGCCACGATCGCCCCGCAGATATTTCCGGCATCCTTCGGCGAACACGGCCGTGCCGGTGTTTATTTCGAAGCTGCGTCCGTGATTGTTTCGCTGACACTGCTCGGTCAGCTTCTCGAACTGCGGGCGCGGTCCCGCACCGCTGGTGCCATCAAGGGCCTGCTCGGCCTCGCACCAAAACAGGCGCGCAGGTTGCGCGACGACGGCAGCGAGGAGGACATTCCGCTTGAAAACGTCCATGTCGGCGATCGCCTGCGCGTGCGGCCCGGGGAAAAAGTTCCGGTCGATGGTGAGGTGATCGAAGGCCGTTCCAGCATCGACGAATCGATGCTGACCGGTGAACCCATCCCCGTGGAAAAAACCACCGGCGACAACGTGATCGGCGCCACCTTGA
>JBDTWV010000491.1:0-2656 GCA_040006495.1 Dokdonella sp. | reverse complement strand
ACGTCTACGTGCCTTGCGACGTCTGCCACGGCAAGCGCTACAACCGCGAGACGCTGGAGATCACCTACAAGGGCCATACCATCGCCGACGTGCTCGGCATGACTGTCGAGGACGCGTTCAAGCTGTTCGGGCCGGTGCCGGTACTGGCGCGCAAGCTCGACACGCTGATGCACGTTGGCCTGTCGTACATCAAACTCGGACAGAGCGCGACCACGCTATCGGGTGGCGAGGCGCAACGTGTGAAACTCTCGCGCGAACTCAGCAAACGCGATACCGGGCGCACGCTGTATATCCTCGATGAACCAACCACCGGCCTGCACTTCCACGACATCGACCAGTTGTTGAAAGTACTGCACCGCCTGACCGAAGATGGCAACACCGTGGTCGTGATCGAGCACAATCTCGACGTGATCAAGACCGCCGATTGGGTCATCGATCTGGGCCCCGACGGCGGTGCCCGCGGCGGCACGATCCTCGCCGCCGGCACACCGGAACAAATCGCTGCAACCCCCGATTCCTACACCGGACAATTTCTTGCACGCACGCTCGGCCATCCACCGGTCAGCGCAGCGCCAGCGAAACCGCGCAAACGCAGCCGCAAGGAGGCCGCATGACCAAGCCGCGCAAACCAGCGCCACCGACCGCCCGTGTTGCCGCAACGGTGACGCGCAGCGAACCAACGGCGGCGAAGCAACGGCGCACGCGTAAAGCGAGTGACCAAGCCGAGCCCGCAGCCGCGGCTACCTCGCCATCGGCAACACCCGAATCGCCAATGCCAATGGCCAGCGTGCCAATGACCGTGCGCTGGGGTGATCTCGACGCATTCAACCACGTCAACAATGCGACGTTCCTGGTGTATGCGCAGGAAGCGCGCCTGGCATGGCTCGCCAACATCGACGGTGTGTGGTTCGACGAAACGATGATGCCAGTCGTCGCCGCAGCGCAAATCAACTTCCGGCGTCAGCTCGCGTGGCCCGGCCAGATCATCGTCGACCTCGCCGCGAAACGCGTTGGTACGTCATCGGTCACTATCACGCACCACGTTGTCGCGGCTGACGATGCCGACTGTATCTACGCCGATGGCGAAGTCGTGATGGTATGGGTCGAACCGACAAGCGGTCGCTCCGTGCCGCTGCCGGCCGCGATCCGCCGCGCATGTGAAGGGCACACGGCGTAATCCACTTGCGCAGGGATAGAACTTCCGCGATGCGCCTAGCCGGGCCTGATCAGCCGTCTGAAAAGCGCCCCCTTCCGCCCGTTGCGCACCTTTTGCCGATGCGCAGCGGAAGGGAAAGTAAATTGCATCGCTACTTTCTGTCGCTTCCCCTGCGCATCGGGGACACATCGCCGGACCGCCGATGTTTGCAGCGAATGCTGCCCGACAGGCGAGCCACAGCGATGTGGCGATTACAAGGTGCCAAAGGCGGAACGGGGCGCTCGTACGACCACAATTCAAACACCACCGGTTATCTCGCCTGCCACCGCGCTACGACACGTCGATGGCAGATGCCCCGCTGATGACGAGCGCTGCGCATCGACCGCTCAGTTCGTGTCGTCCGCCGCCCGCACATCGAAATGCGTTTCGACGCGGGTTCCGTCGCCGAGCAGAAACATCACCTCAACCTTCTCACCCGCCACGATGTCGTGGCGCGGCTGCATCAGCATCAGATGCTTGCCGCCCGGTTCCAGCGCAACCGTCGCGCCAGGCGCGACCACCAGCCGATGGATTTCGCGCATCTTCGCCACGTCTTTGTCGACAATGGTTTCGTGCAGCGACGCCATGCGGAACGCATCACTCTGTACGGTCAACACGGTCACCGGCTGGTCGCCGGAATTGGACAAAGTTGCGTAGCCGGCCACCATGCTGGCGCCGGGTGGTGCGAGCCGTATCCACGCGTCGGTGACACCCAGCTTTCCAGCGGCGTGCACGCTGCCGGCAACCGCAAACACACCGATCCCGAACGATACGAAGCAACGTTGCAAACGATTCATGGTGGTCTCCGTTAGGCTGGTTATGATAGCCCGCATCGCCTGCCCCCTTGAATGGATTGCGACATGTGCCTCAACCGACTGATTCTCGCCTGTGCCACGCTGATGACCGTGACCGCCTACGCCGCCGACCCGGCACTGACCATTTACCGCAGCGACAGTGATGCGCTGTTCGAAGGGGGCAGCGCGCCGGTTGCCGACGGCCACGCGATCGTGCATGAACAACGCACACTGCAATTGGCCGCTGGCCGACAGACCGTGGTCATCGACGGGCTACCGGCCATGCTCGACACCGAAGCCGTCGCGATCGATCTGGGCGGCGCGGGTCGGGTGCTCGCACAACGCATGATCTCGGCTGGCGACTCCGGCGTGCTCGCGGCACATCGCGGCGAGCGCGTGCAGGTGTTCGGCGCGAATGACAAACCGATTGCGGACGGCGTGCTGGTCGCGCTCGATGGCGGCAATCTCGGCATTCGCGGCAGCGACGGACGCATCAGTTACGTGCGCGACTTCGTGCGCGTGCAGTTTTCGGAAGGCTCCGGCTTGCCTGGCAGCACACTGCAACTGGTACTCGATGGCAAGGCTGGAGCCGCGCCAGCGTCCCTGACCTATCCGACCGCCGGCCTCGGCTGGCGCGCCGCGTATTCAGCGTTGCTGCACGATCAAG
>JBDTWV010000490.1:0-2657 GCA_040006495.1 Dokdonella sp. | reverse complement strand
AGATGAGTGCGTTGCGTGCGGGCGAAGGCGACAGCTTCTACCTTAGGACACGCGGTGAGGCCGAGGTATGCGTGAAGGCTTCGACGCTCGCGTGGACGATCTTCCGTCCGTCGGTGATCTTCGGCGCAGGCGATGGCTTGTTCTGCCGCTTCGCGGCGTTGCTGCGCCTCACGCCGGTGCTGCCGCTCGCGCGCGCCGATGCGAAGTTCGCACCGGTCTTCGTCGGCGACGTCGCCGAAGCGTTTGCGCGCGCGATGCTACACACGCACACGGTCGGACGAGTCTACGAATTGCCTGGTCCACGAGTGATCGCGCTCGGCGACCTGGTGCGCTGGACGGCGCGGATGATCGGCAAGCGCCGCCTAGTCGTCGGACTGCCCGACTCACTCGGTTCCATGCAGGCGTATGTCGGAGAATGGCTGCCCGGCAAACCCATTTCGCGCGACAACTTCCGCTCATTGAAACTCGACTCGACCGGCACCGATGACGGCCTCGCCGCGCTGGGCATCGTTGCAACTCCGATGGACGTGATCGTGCCCGCGATGTTGCGCGCGCAAGGCCGCCAGACCCGCTACGACCTGTTCCGCGCCGAGAGCTGAATCCGTCGGCCGAGTTCGCCGGCTCTGGCACAATCTGCACATGCAAACCTATCTCGTCGGCGGCGCAGTCCGTGACAAATTGCTCGGGCTCGCAGTCGTCGATCGCGATTTCGTTGTGGTCGGCGCGACGCCGGACGGGATGCTCGCGCAGGGATTCAAGCCGGTCGGCAAGGATTTCCCGGTATTCCTGCACCCGCAATCTGCCGAGGAATATGCACTGGCGCGCACCGAGCGCAAGACCGGTCGCGGCTACCACGCGTTCGCGTTCCATGCCGATCCGTCGGTGACCCTTGAGCAGGATCTGGAACGCCGCGACCTCACCATCAATGCGATGGCCGCGGGTGAAGATGGCCAGATCGTCGACCCGTTCGGTGGCCAACGCGATCTCGATGCGCGCGTACTACGCCATGTCTCGCCCGCGTTCGCGGAGGACCCGGTGCGCGTGCTGCGCATCGCGCGGTTCGCGGCGCGCTACGCGTCGCTCGGGTTCCGCATCGCCGATGAAACGATCGCGCTGATGCGTCACATGGCCCACAGCGGAGAAGTCGATCACCTGGTTCCCGAGCGTGTATGGGCGGAGACTCGCAAGGCGCTGACCGAGCCGACGCCGTCCGCGTTCCTGCGCGCGCTGCGCGATGGCGCGGCGCTGCGCGTGGTGTTCCCGGAAATTGATGCGCTGTATGGCGTGCCGCAACGCGCCGAATACCATCCCGAGATCGACACCGGCATCCACGTCGAACTGGTGCTCGACATGGCCGCCCGGCTCGCGCCCGGCGATGACCTGGTCGGCTGGTGCGCATTGACCCACGACCTCGGCAAGGCGCTGACGCCGAAGGACGAACTGCCGCGGCACATCTGCCACGAGCACAACGGCGTCGCACCCTTGCGTGCATTGTGCGCACGCCTGCGCGTGCCGACCGAGCACGCCGCGCTTGCCGAATTGGTCTGTCGCTACCACCTCGATGCGCATCGCGCGCTCGAATTGCGGCCGCTGACCGTGCTCGAACTGCTCGAACGCCTCGACAGTTTTCGCCGACCCGAGCGCCTGCAACGTTTCCTGCTCGCCTGTGAGGCGGACAAGCGTGGTCGCCTTGGACGCGCCGACAGCGCGTATCCGCAAGCCGAGTTCCTGCGTGCAGCACACGCTGCGGCAGCCGCCATCGGCGCAGAGTCGTTCGTCGCGCAGGGCTTGGCTGGCCCGAAGATCGGCGAGGCGATGCGCGTGGCGCGTACGCGCGCGATTGCAACGATCGAACGGCCCGCCGTCTAAAAGAAAACCCCGCCGTAGCGGGGTCAAAGGACCGGCGGACAGCGCGCGAAAAGTCCGCGCGCCGTTACGCATCTTCAGAGGCGACAGGTCTCGAAATCGTTGGCGAACAGAAGCTCGCCGCCGGTAACGACGTTGATCGCGGCAGTACCCGCATGGCTCCCGCTGGTCGCCGCCAGTGGCTTGCCGTTGGCGAGCGTATAGAAGCGCTTGGTAGTACCGGCCGGGAAGGTCGCAATGCCTTGATTGACCGTCACTTGTCCGAGCGTGACGGAGCTGCTGCAAGCCGTAGTCGCAAGGGTGACCTGCGAAGCCGAGTCGGTTGTGATCACGTTGCCGTCGACATCGACGATCGCAACCTGCACCGCGCCGAGGCGATCGCCTTGAAACACGTCGGCCGGCGCCGTGACGAAGGCGAGATGGTCGGGCGGGTTGGCCGCGAAGCTCGCGACGACTGCGCAGTCTGCGGTAACCGGGCCGGTGGCATAGCTGCTGCCATTCAACGTGCCTTGGCTGCAGGTTCCACCCATCGGCAGCACGAGGTGATAGCCGACGGCCGGCGTGACCGTGAAGCTGGCCGCGCCAGCGTAGTTCACCGACTGCGACGCCGGCGCGATGGTACCGTTCGCGCCGCTGACCGTGGCCGTCACCGTGTACGCATTGATCGCGAATGTCGCCGTGATCGCGCAGTTCGCCGTGATCGCGCTGCTCGTCCACGTGGTGCCCGAGCCTTGCGTGACCGTGCAGACATCACCACTGACACTGGCGACGTGGTAGCCGGTGCTCGGCGT
>JBDTWV010000489.1:0-2682 GCA_040006495.1 Dokdonella sp. | reverse complement strand
ATCGAAGTCATCGATCATCCGTTCGAGGGCCACGACGCATTCTTCATGACGACCGGCTACCGCGTGCCAGACAACGACTGCCAATGCATCGCGCCCGGCACGAAAGCCGCGCAGACGCGCCCGATCTCGACGCTGCCGGTGCGAAGTTTCATCACCAGCGTCGCGGCAGGCAGTGTCGTGCCGCGTGACCGGCCGGTCGATCTCAGCGGCATGGCGTTCGACAGCGGATACGGCATGAAAAGTGTCGACGTGTCGATCGACGGCGGCGCGACCTGGCGCGCGGCGGAGCTTGGCGAAGATCTCGGCCGCTTTTCGTTCCGACGGTGGCATCTGCCGGTGCGCTTTGCAAAAGCCGGTCCCGCCATCTTGATGGTTCGCGCGACCAACCGCCGCGGTGAAACGCAACCGCTCGTCGCCGACTGGAACCCGGGTGGCTATCGCCGCCATGTGGTCGAGTCTTATGCGATCACCGTGGCATGAGGACACGTCGATGAACCGCACCGTGATTTCGTTGTCGCTTGGCGCGTGGGCCGGCGTGGCCGCGCTGCTCGTTCCAACGGCGATCGCCGCAGCGCTGACGATCAGGTTGCCACAGGAAACGGCAACGCTGCGCACATCGAATTTGCCCGGCTATGCCGTGGCGGTACAGAAATGCACGATCTGCCACTCCGCCGACTACGTCCAGTACCAGCCGCCGGGCATGAGCCTCGATCAGTGGACCGCCGAAATGGGCAAGATGCAGCACGCGTATGGCGCACCGATCGGCGACGTCGATGTGAAGCTCATCGGCGCCTACCTCGCCGTGGCATATGGGAGTGCCCACGCCACCGACGCAGGCGTGATTGCGGCGTCGGCAAGTGCGGAAACCGACTCTGCAGACGCAAGGGCTGCCGCTCCCGCCAGCGGCCCAATGGCGTTGCTCACCAGTAGCGGTTGCCTTGCCTGTCATGCGCTCGACAAGAAGCTAGTCGGTCCGGCGTATCACGATGTCGCGCAGCGCTATCGCGGCGATCCCCAGGCGCTGGCCAAAATCGAAGCGACCATCCGCCAAGGCAGTTCAGGAAAATGGGGCAGCATCCCGATGCCGCCGTTTGCCACGCTCAACAAAACTGATGCAACGTTGCTCGCGGCCTTTATCCTGAAGCAGTAGCGACGTAAATCCGCCCGCGCCTGGATCCGCGCAATTCAACCATGTCACGGGGTGATGTGGATCGGGATGGGCACCTTCACGAGGCTCCACAGCGCATCCATGTCCTTGTTGGATAGGGCGATACAACCGTCGGTCCAGTCGGCCAACGGGTAGGCCTTCAACCTTGCCTGCATTTCCAGGTCATTGGGTTGGCCATGGATCATGATGTCGCCCCCCGGGCGCACGCCCATTTTCCTCGCGGCAGCTCTATCCGTCTCACTCGGGTAAGAGATGTGAATCGACTTGTGGTAAGCGCTGTTTGAATTCTTGTAATCCAGGAGGTAGTTGCCTTCTGGCGTCCGCCGGTCACCTTCCCGTCGTTTACTGCCCTCGGGGCTACCCAGCCTGATTTCGTAGCTCGCCATGATGCGCTCGCCAGCATAGACATCGAGCCTACGCTCCGACTTGTTCACGCGAATTTTCGTCGCGTCGAATGGGATCGCAGTAGCGATGCTGGCGAATAGCAGAGCGACCAAAGCCGTGAAACAACGCATGCCGTCCACTCGCTCCAAGAATGACCAAGCAAAATTCTTTCCAACCCCGCCTTCATCCACCACGCGCAAGGCGCTCGACCACGTCGCGATAGCACGTGGCGACACGTGCTTCGTCGCGGTGCCGCGAATCGCGCACGATCCATTCGCCGGCGACCATCACATCGCGCACGAGGCTTGTGTTGCCAGCGAACAGCCACGTGTCGATCACATGCGAAGGCGCACGCGCGCCCAGCAAAGGCGACGTGTCATCCAGCACGACGAGGTCGGCGCGTGGCGCAAGCTGAAGATGCGCGGAATCGCCGCCAGCGAGCTTTCCGACGCTGCAACCCGCGGCACGCGCACCCCCCGCTAGCGCATACGCGAGCAACATATCACCCGTGCTCGACGTATTCGCGGAAGCAGCGACGTTGCGGTGCTTCGTCATCAGCCGTTGCCCGTATTCAAGCCAGCGCAGTTCCTCGACCACCGATACCGAGACGTTGCTGTCCGAGCCGATGCCGATCGCGCCGCCTGCGTCCAGATACTCCTTGAGCGGAAACAGGCCATCGCCGAGATTCGCCTCGGTGGTCGGGCACAAGCCCGCGACCGCACCGCTCTTGGCTAGCCGGCGCGTCTCGGCCTCGGTCATGTGGGTTGCGTGGACAAGACACCAGCGCGAGTCGACTGCGGCATGATCGAGCAGCCATTCGACCGGGCGCGCATGGCGCAACGCGAGACAATCCTGAACTTCACCCAGTTGCTCGGCGATATGGATGTGGATAGGACCGCCGTGCGCGAGATCGGTAGCGAGCACCACGCGCAGCGCATCCGCGGGCACCGCACGCAGCGAATGCAGGGCCATGCCGATATTCAAGGTTGACGATTGCAGCGTGCGCAGGCGTTCGACCAGACGCAGATAGGCGTCAACGTCGTGGCCGAAGCGCCGCTGGCGCTCCGAAAGTGCACGACCATCGAAGCCTCCCGTCATGTACAAGGTCGGCAGCAAGGTCAAGCCGATGC
>JBDTWV010000488.1:0-2687 GCA_040006495.1 Dokdonella sp. | reverse complement strand
GGCGCGAGGGTGTGTTGCCGTCGTGGTGCCGTAAGCGCGTTGCGATCGAAGCCGGCGTCAGCGATTTCTGGCGCAAGTATGTAGGTCTGGATGGTGCGGTAATCGGGATGGACACGTTTGGTGCATCGGCACCGGCGGAAGCGCTGTTTCCGTATTTCGGATTTACCGTCGAACGGGTGGTCGAGGCGGCGCAGTCGTTGATAGGCGATCGCTCCTGATTCACGTCCCTTCTTAATTACGGCGGCAACTGTGTTCGCTTCAATTGGCGTGCTCAGCTCGGGCGTGTTCGCTCAAGCGCGAATCCGACCAGTCGTGACTCGATCCATTCGCCAAGTCCGTGCGGTTTGTCGAGCCGCATCCGTCGCATTGCTTCGAGATCGGAGCTGCGTCCGTGCAGAAAAGCGGAAACCACCGTTCGCAGCTTGCGCACTGGCGTAGCCGTATTGGCGAGGAGCCATCCGAGTGCCTTCGCGAGATGTTCCTCTTCCGCAGTGAAGTCGCTGCCCATTGGATAATCCGGCAACAACCCGCTGGCGTGGAACGGTTGTAGTGTTCTCGAGAGATGCGCTGGCGAGTGTGTGGACCAGTTGGTAGGTGCAACAAAATCCGTGCGCAGTTTCAAGGCGGATTTCGATTCGGCCAGCAGGCCGGGCACGAAACGTACATCCGCGATCGCGGCCATCGCGATCACGCAATCTTCGTCGCAGCGCCCGCGCAAGTCGGCGATGCCGTATTCGGTGATCGCGATATCGCGCAGGTGTCGCGGAATCGTGCAATGCGGATAGTTGAAGACCACGTTGGAACGAACGCGCCCTGCGCTTTCGCGGCTCGCGCGAAACATCAACACCGAACGCGCATGCCGCAACGCGAACGCCATCGCCACAAAGTTGTACTGGCCGCCGACGCCCGACACCACGCGACCATCGGCAAGTCCGTCCGAAGTCGCCGCGCCCAGCACGTTCATCAGCATGCAGGTGTTGAAGAAGCGCGCATCGCGCCGTTGCAGGCGCTCCAGCGCCTCGTTACCGCCATACAATTCGTTGATATGCGAGACGCGGGTCATGCCAATCCGGCGCATGCGATTGGGCGGCAATTCGCGCAACCACTGATACAACGCCTTCGAGCCAAGATAGAACGCGCCGTGCACATACTGGCCTTCGCGCTCGATCAGCTCGTGATCGAGCGTCGTTGCCGTGCCCGCATCCAGCCGCCGCATCACCTCAATGTCATCGACCACGCAACGTCGGATTACGCCGGCTTCGATCAGTCGCATGAAACCGTCGTTGACCATTTCGCTAGCGCCGTACAAACCCGTATCGAAACGTCCGACTCCACCGTGCTCGCGAACCAGCTCGCTTTCGGCAAGTCCAGGCGATAGCGCTTCCAACAGCACGCGGTAGTCGGCGTTACGCGTATGTCGCAGGATCAACGCATGGCACAGCGCATCCGACAGCGCCCCAATGCCGATCTGCAGGGTGCCGCCATCGCGCACCATTGCGCTGGCATACAGGCCGATCGCGTATTCGGCGTCGGTCACCGCCTGCCGTGGTAACGCAAATAATTGCGGTGTCGGACCGGGCAGATCGATCACCGCATCAAACCAGTCGGCATCCACCGCTGCCGTGCCGCCGATCCAAGGCAGTGTCGAATCCACTTCGGCAATCAACAACGGCCGCGGCAAGCCGGCAGCGACTACCGCTTCTACCGCGTCGAAGCTCAAGTCCGGATTGCAGCTCAGCGAAAGGCGCGCCCCATTCGGTTCACATGCCACTTTCTGCACCAGCACATTCATGCCGCGATCGGCCAGCGCACGCGCTACATGCGTGTAATTCAAACTCGCATAGCGGCGCTGCGCCGGTCGCGATTTCAGCAACGCGCCCGACTGCAAATAGAACTCTTCAACTTCGATATTCGGCGGCAACGCATCCGCCAGCTCCGCATCGACCCACGCCAGTCGTGGAAAGTCGGCGCCGAAATGTCGCTCTAAAAACGGATCGAGAAATCGCGCCGCCAGCGCATTCGGAGCGCGCGGCGGCGTTAACGACAGCGCGGTGTTGATGCTGAGTTGGATCGACGGGTCGGCAGACACACGCGCATAGATCGCGTTCAGCAATCGATGCGGCTTGCCAATTCCGAGCGGCGCGCCGAGCACAATGCGCTTGCCGACCCGCGCCAACAGAAAATCCACCGCCGCTTCGAGACCGTCGAAGTGCGCGGGAGCTTGGCTGGCGGCGATCATGAAAAAAGTATCGCACGTGGGACTTGACGGGCGACGATTACGGGCGTAAACATACGTGAAATTACATATGTAAACGAATTTGGGAACGAGAAGACCATGCAGATCAGCGAAGCGGAATCGGCGGTAATGGAGGTCCTCTGGCGGCGCAGCCCGATGGCGGCCGAGGACGTAGTCGCCGCGCTCGAGCGCAGCCAGGATTGGCAGGAAGCAACGATCAAGACGTTGCTCAACCGACTGCTGAAGAAGAAGGCAGTCGAGGCCAGCAAGGACGGTCGTCGCTATCTGTATTCACCGTTGCTCGCGCGCGAAGACTGGGTGCAGGCGCAAAGCAAAGGCCTGCTCGATCGCTTGTTCGGCGGTCGCGTCGCACCGCTGGTCGCGCATTTTTCCGAGCGCAGCAAGCTGACCAAGAAAGACATCGCCGACCTCAAGCGCCTCATTGCGGAGA
>JBDTWV010000487.1:0-2692 GCA_040006495.1 Dokdonella sp. | reverse complement strand
TCCTGGAGGTCGAAATCCAGTTCAATTCCGCGGCGACAAGAAGAATGGACAGACTCTGCATGGGCGCCTTTACGCGTCGTCGGGCCGCACGCGTCAGGGCTTGAGGGTCTGGAGATAGACTTCGATCTGCAAAGCGCCGGTGCGCGTGGCGCCGGGTCCGATCACCCCCTGAATCAACGCAGGGCCGCGCAGACCCGCCAGATAGCGCACGATCAGGAGTCCGTCGGTCAGCGGATCGGACTGGCCGTTGCCGTCGACGTCGAGCCGCGGCCGGACATCGTTGAGATAGGTGGAAACATCCAGGGCATCCATGCGCAGTGCGTTGTTGCCGAGCGCGGCGCTGGTCAGCGCATCGCCGGTGAAACCGAACAGTGCGCGCAACACCAGCAACCCGTCCGTCAGCGCGTCGTAGGCGTTGTTGTTGTCGACATCGAGCGTGCGATTGCCAACCGAGGACGGCGCGAACGTGGCCGTCACGGACTGATCGCCATCGATGAATACGTTGCATGGCGCGGTGCCCGTACAGGCGCCGGACCAGCCGGTAAAGATCGAACCTGCGGCCGGTGTCACCGTCAAGGTGGTCGTCGCGCCACCGGCGTACGCATGCGCGCACGTCAGGCCGCAATCGATCTGCGCATCGGTGCTGCTCACCGCGCCGTCGCCGCTGCCGGCGCGGCTTACGTACAGCGTGCCTGCGGCCGGCGGAACGACGGATGTCATGTCGGTCGCGGAGTCGTTGGCCCCGACCGGATCGACGATGCCGGACGGCACGGCAACGGTGGCGACGGTGGTCAGCGTCCCGGACGCGCCTGGCGACACGGTTCCGGAAATCACGAACGTCGCCGTTGCGCCCGGCTGCAGGTTGATCGCCGCCGTATTGATGCTGCCGCCTCCGGACGCCGGGCAGCTGCTGGCCGGCGTCGACGTGCAGGTCCACGACACGCCGGTGATGCCCGAAGGCAGCGTGTCGACAAGTGACGCGCCGCTGACGGCAAAGGCGCCGTTGTTGGTCACCACGACCGTGTAGCGGATCGGCTTGCCCGCCGTTACCGTGGTCAGCCCATCCGAGTTCGTGACCGACAGATCCGCCTGGCGCGCGACGGGCGAACATGCGGCAAACTTGAACGCCCCGATGCGCGTGCGCCACACCGGCGGAACGGCCGCGCCGTCCGTGGGTGACGCGACATATTGGCTCGTGAACCAGAATGTGCAGTCGTCAACTGGATCGACGCTCATCGACGCATAGCCGCCCCAGCGCGGGCACGGCACTCCGCCGCAGTTGCCGGTTTGCGATCCGCCCCCGGCGATGAGCTGCGCTTCGCCCTGCCCCAACGTATTTGCCGGATCGCTGACCAGCCGGCCCGCATACGAAAGCCCCGGATAATTCGGCGCCACACCGTTCGAAGTCGAATAGCCGATCGCCATGTCGCCCTGATGATCGACGGCAAGGCTGGGCAGCCACCGGTAGAGCGTCGAGTCGGGGGCGAAAACCTGCTGCTGCACGGGGGTCGTCGCGATGACGCCGCCGGTGACGTCGATTTGTGCCCACTGGATTCCGCTCGGGTTCGATGCCGTCGGAACAACCGTATGCGCAACCCACAACGATTCCTGCGCGCCGACTTTGCGGTACTGGTTCTTCTGCATCAGCCGGTCCCCCTGATCGTCGAGCAGCGACGCGACGCCAGGCTGGGGAACGCCGGCCGGTTCGACATAGGCCGTCTGCGTGACGCTGACCGGAGCGCTCAACAACCCGCCATCACCGCAATTCGCGCCGGGCGTGAATTTCCGGACCTCGAACGAGTTGGCCGTCTGCGATTGCGAAACATAGAAGTTGGGCGTGCCCGCCGGAACGCCGAGCGCGGCCTGTCCGGACAGATTGCTTGGCAGCATCGTGAACGGGTCGGTCGTATTGGTGATGAAGCCGATCGCGTAATGAAGGCCGAGACCCGCATACATGTCCGCGCGGCTGAACGTGGCGAACAACGTCCCCTGGAACGGCGGACTCGTTCCGGTCGCGCCGTACTCGTTGGCGGCCATATACAGGCAATCAGTCCAGATGCCGAACTTCGCATAGCGATGGACCCACGGATGGCTGGGGTCGTCGAGGGGAATCGGATAGAGAAAGTAGTTGCCCGCCGACGGATCGCCCGATATCGACGCGGCGATGCATTGATAGAACGGCGCCACCGGATCGTTGCCGGACAGCGCATAGGCGATGTGCGTGAGGATCCAGCGATCGGCGATCGCGTCGTACAGCACCACCGGATCGCCACGGCTCTGGGTCTTGCAGATCGTGTTCGGGCTCGTACTCCACAGTTGATCTTCGGTGAATGCGCTTTGCAGGTTTCCAGACTTGTCGTAGATCGCGTAGGCCTGGTTCACCGCCTGCACGTAGTGGTTGGGACCGACATCGCCATTGGTATCGGGCGCGTCGCGGGTACCACACTGGACTCCACCGCAGAGATCGGTTCGGGCGAGACCATCGAAGTTCTGCGTTGGCGCGGGCATTGATGCCAGCGACTTGGGCCCCAGCGGCCGCGCCGCCATCGCCAACTCAGTAGCAGTCGAAGCGTCCGGCAGCGACAATTGCAGCTGCACCTTGCGGTCGACTGCCCGGACGTGCGGCTGGATGAGTGGCCGGCCGGTTGCGAATGCGTCCGACGCGAAGTCGACATCGGCCAGTGGCGCGCCG
>JBDTWV010000486.1:0-2697 GCA_040006495.1 Dokdonella sp. | reverse complement strand
GGATGTCGCTACGAATAACCCATAGAAAAAGACGGCCTCTTGACCGTCTTTTTTGATTCCACTATTGAAGCCGAACGGATCCGGTTGATGAAACTGCTACGCGATGGGAGCTTTCTGGACCTTGCCATGCAGCACGCGAGCCGGCCAACAGGATCGGGGCCGCCAGCAACACAAACGCCAACGCGAGGCCGCGCCGTCCCCAGCAGGCGCGCGCGCCGAGCAGGACGAACGGCGAAAGCGTCGCCAGCACCGGTCCGAATTTCAGGTTGCCCGCCCCGAAGATACCGGACAGCCTCTCGGCTTCCGCCACGCCGCCAAGGCTGTAGCCGGTCGCCATCTGCACATACGCATCAACCAGCCAGAGTGCGACGACGACGCCAATTGCCACGGTCAACGTCGTCCAGCGCGCTGCATCGCGCAGTGTCCAGACCACAAACAACCCAAACGGCAAAAATCGCAATGTGCTGGCAATTGTCGAAGCTGACTTTTCCGGCTCGACTGCGGACAATCCCGACAGCAATGCCGGCAGCCAGTAACAGGCGAACAGGGCAAGCACCAGGTGCGTAGCCGGCTCGCGCAGGTCGATGCGCCGCTGCGCGAGCAGGACCAATCCGGCGAGCGCCAGGCACGCGAGCGGCAGTTCCGAACTGCGTCCGATCGGAAGCAGAACGAGGACGGCTAGAACCAGCACGGCCCACCAGATCGAACGATGTGAATCGAGGTTTGCGGTCACAGGGCGTATCGGGCAGTGAATCTGCGCATTCTATTGATGCGCGATGAAGATGATTGGATCGGTAGCATTCACCTTGCCTGTCCGGTACGAGACAGAAGGCGACGATCAGGGCGCCTCAGCGCGGCACCAGTCCTCGATACAACGCGAGCGTCGCGGCCTGCATATCGGCGAGACGATAGCTCTGCAGCGGCCCAATCGCAGGGGCAAAGCGCAGCAGCTCAGCGGCGCGCTCAACCAGGCGCTCGCGATCGCGTGGCGGTACGCGGCCGGCCGGATACAGATCGGTCAGCAGTTCGCCAACGCCGCCATAGTCATAGCCGAGCACCGGCCGGCACAGCGACAGCGCCTCGATGACGGTGCGACCAAATGATTCGGGCTTGTTCGACAACTGCAGGACCAAGGATGAAATTGCATAGATGTCGCGTGCGTCATCGCGCTGCGCCGTAATCACGACGCGATCGGCAATGCCGCGCGTCGCGGCAAGTTGTTCGAGTTCGGCGACATACGCCTCGCGCCCGAGCTGCCGCGCGCCGAGCAGAAGCAGGCGCGTGTCGATGCCGCGTGCCTTCAGCGCCGCGACCAGCTCGATCGCGTCGGCATGGCCCTTGAGGCGCGTGCCGCGTCCCGGCAAGGTGAGCAGCGGCGCACCGGCCAGTGCCGCGAATTCGGCGAAGAACCACTCGCGCCACGAGCCGTCGGGCTGGTAGCCATAAGGGAAATCCTCCGGATCGACTCCGCGCGGGATCACCACCAGATGCGCCGGATCGGAGCCCGGATAGTGGCGCAGCTGGAAATCGCGCACCGTATTGGACACACAGATGACGCGCTCGCCGCGCGCCATGATTGCGCTATATAGCCCCGGGCTGTTCAGTCCGTGTGCGGTTGTGACAAAACGTGGCCGATGCGGCAACCCGCGCAAGGCGAGCCAGCCGAGCCACGCCGGCAACCGCGAACGCGCGTGCACGATGTCGACATGCTCCCGGCGGAACAGCGCACGCAGCTTCAATACCTGCGCGAGGCTGGCGAGCGACTTGCGTCCGATCGGCAAGGTGACGTGTTCGCTGCCCTCGGCGCACAGGCGCTCGACCATGCGGCCGCCCGCAGAAACCACGATCGAACGGTGTCCTTCGGCGACCAGCGCGCGCGCGATCTCGAGCGTCGAGCGCTCGGCACCTCCAGCCTCAAGCGCTGGAATCAGTTGCACCACCGTCAATGCGCGCGCTTGCACCGGCGAGATCGCCTCAGCCAACCAGGTCGTATTCGGCGCTGCAGTACGGGCACTGCGCGTGCCCGCCCTGCGACTCTATCGGCAGGTACACCTTGGGATGCGAGTTCCACAGCGACATCGCCGGCATCGGACAGCTCAGAGGCAAGTCGGCATGGCTGACCTGGTAACGGTTCTCGGCATTGGCGGGAATGCGGATTTCCGCCGCGGGATTGGGTCGCGACATGGGGGTCTCCATCGGCAAGTCCACAAGTTTACCAGCACGAGCCGTGCCAACTGGTTCACACATTCGATGTGAGCACAGCCACGCGCCCTGCGTGACCGGGGCCCGGCACCCGGGCCGGGCTTCTGGCCTAGAATGCCCGCTGGGCTAGCTCATCGACAAGAACCGGAGGGGTGCATGGAAACCGAGAAGCTGATCGCACGCGTCAAAGCAATTTTGATGACACCGAAGACCGAATGGCCAGTCATTGCGACGGAGCCGGCAACAGTGCCGGAGCTGTACAAAAACTACATCGTGTTCCTGGCCGCGATTCCAGCCATTGCCGGCTTCATCAAAGGCAGCCTGATCGGCTACGGCATGTTCGGTATCCATTACCGCACGCCAATCGGTGCAGGCATTACCGCCATGATCCTCGCCTACGCGCTGAGCCTGGCTTTGACCTATGTAATGGCATTGATCGTCAACGCACTCGCGCCGACGTTCGACGGCCAGAAAGACCAGGTCCAGGCCCTGAAG
>JBDTWV010000485.1:0-2704 GCA_040006495.1 Dokdonella sp. | reverse complement strand
ATGGCAAACCGCTCGGCTTCTATCACTTCACCGGCTTCGACAGCGGCGCGCACGGCGTGATGGCGAACAAGAATGCGGCCGGCAACGCTGCCGTAGCCGAACTGGTGCAGTGGTATACCGATCAAACCCGTTTTGATGCCGACGAGCCAGCCGCAAAAGTACGATGGGCGTTCAATGACTATAGCGACGGAACCCCAGTACCGCTGGCCGAGCGCCGGCTGTATCGCGCGCGACCCGATCTGCAGCAAGTGTTTCCGCATCCTTTCGCCAGCAGCGTCGATCACAGCTTGCAGCATTGGATGCGCACGCAAGGACCATTGGAGCATCCGGAGCTGCTCGAAAAAAAAACCTAGGGCCGGGCTGGAAATTGCGACGCTGGATGTTTCGACTGCGTCGTGCCTTCCGTCTCGGCCTGACCGATTCGCAACATCGTTAACAAGCGGCGCTGCGCTTTCGCGGACTGTGGCGCGAAGGTGGGCTGTGGGCTGTGTTGAAGCATGTGTTTGCCGGATAATCTTCAGATAACCATGATCCGCGCTGGAGCAAGCCATTGAAAACGCGCATGCATGTTTTACGGCTGAGTCCATTTGCGACGTGTGTCGCTGTCTGTGTGCTGCTGTCGGGCTGCATGCCTGTCGGCGATCACAACGCGATGGCCTGCGATGATTCGGCCGACATGGGCGCAGCGCCACCGGCCGAAGTGCTTAATGCGCCCGCGCTGCCGCAGCAGGCGATCACCACCTGCAACATCGAGTTCGTTAATAACCGACCGTTGCTCGGTCACGTCGATGGGCTCGCTCGCATTGGCTTGGTCAACTTCAAAGGCTGGATTGTCGATTCGCGTCAGTGGCACTCGTTACGGCCCCAACTCTACCTGCAATTTCGCGATGCAGCCGGCAAGCGGATGTGGGAAGTACCGATCGTCGAGCGTACACCTCGACAGGATATCGTCGCTGCGTTCAACGCCAATCCCAACCTGCTGCTATCCGGATTCGATGTGACCTTTTACGCCGGCGGTCTTCCCGCCGGCTACTACTCGCCGCGGCTGGTGTTGCGCAACAAGCGTTCCGAGGCAACTTGCGGCGGCGGGCCGGTGTTCGAGTTGCGTTAGGGGGCGATTTGCTGATTGACAGCAGCTGATTCGCGCGTCTCATCCGTAATTCCACGCGAGAGCAGCAACACCATTCCGATCGCGCTAAGACTCGGGATCAGCGGATACAGATAGCGGAAATCGCAGGCTAGCGAGGTCGGGAAGAACGACAACAGGTACGCTGTCAGGCCGACCAGATGCACCAGCAGCACCACGCGTGTCGGCGTGCCAATTCGCGCTCGCCACGCTGCGACCAGCGCGAATGGCAGCAACAGCGCATAGAACCAGTGGCGATACAGGATTGAAGTGCGCGCCACTTGTGAGAACGCGACCAGCAGCTTGCCGCGTCCATCGATACCCTGCTGAATATCCAGATCGTGCAAATAATCGGGATTGCCCATCACCCCAATATGCACTGGCAGGCATGCGTTGAGATCGTGCATGTCCAGCAGCCACGCAAATGCCTGCCAGCGTGCCCGCAGCCACACGCCCGGATGTTCACGCAGCAAATGCAGCCAGGATTGCTGCATTGTTGCCGGCTTGATTCGCCCGAGAAAATTCATCGCGTCGGGATCGTGCAGCGGATCCGACCGCATCGGCGTGTACAACACGGTCACCTTCTGCCACGCCGACTGCGAGGGATGCAGGCGATCCATCATGTCCTGCCCCGCGCTGCGACTGCGCGCGATCGCGGCGGCGATGTCGTACGCCATCACCGCACTGAATCCGTTCGACACATCCTGCCCATCGCTATCGCGAATGGTGCGGTCGACCGCAAATAACAAGAGTACGGTCGCCAGGATTGTCACCAGCGCGACCGTGGCCACCCGCAATACGCGATCGAAGCGTCGTCCTAGCGCCGGCAGCAGCAACCAAGCTGGCGCCAACAGCAAAATCGGCAGCATGAACAATCCCTGCTGGCGCGCCATCGGCATCGGCAACAACATCAGCAGAGAGCCGACCGCGAGTGCGAGCCGACGCCAGCCATTCGTGCGCGAAGCCAGCAGTGCGAGCGTCAGCGCGAACAGCATCAGGCTGGCGATCAGCACGTCCTTCCACAGGATGCCGACGTATAGAAAGATCACTGGATTGGCGATGATCACGATGCAGGCGACCAACCGCCAGGTCGCAATGCGTGGCTGCGGCAGTTGCGCCAGACTGCTGCGAACGATCGCGCGCAAACACAGATACGCGCCGATCACGTTGATCAGCATCAGCCAGAACGCCGCCAGCGCGTTACCGCCCAGCCAGCGCAGCAGCGCGGACATGAAGGGCGGATTCCAGCTCACGTTGACCCCGGTCGCGGCCTCGTGCAATTGCACGCTGGTGTCGTATGAAATATGCCCGGGCGCGTGCAGTGCCGCCGCGATCGCGCACAGCATCAGGCATAGTCCGCCGAGCAGGCGTTGCGCCGTCGCCAGTGACACGCTGCTGCTGATCATTCGTTGTGGTCCAAGCATGCTCCCCTGCGCGCCGCAAATTGTGCAGCTTCGTGGTTGCGCGTGTTCGGCAACCGGTTCCCGCTACAATTCTACCGCCCGACCGCCTGCGGTCGCATGACCGTTGTCCGCACGATGCAATCGACGCCCACAACTGCGCTTCATCCGTACACCG
>JBDTWV010000484.1:0-2709 GCA_040006495.1 Dokdonella sp. | reverse complement strand
CGGCAAATTCACGATACCGATCAGGGCGAGGAAGCCAGCGGCGCGTGCCGCCTGTCGGCGATCCTCGATCGCGTGATAGAGACCGATCACGCCGAGATAGAGAAAAAGCAACACCAGCTCCGACGTCAGTCGCGCGTCCCAAGTCCACCATGTGCCCCACATCGGCTTGCCCCACAGGGATCCGGTAACCAGGGTGATGAAGGTGAACGCGGCACCAACCGGTGCGCTGGCCATCGCCAGGATCTCGCTGAGCTTGATACGCCAAACCAGCGCGATGAATGCGTTGGCAGCCATGAAGAGATAGGCAAACAATCCCATCCACGCGCACGGCACGTGGATGAAGATAATCCGGTAGGCATCGCCCTGCTGGTAGTCGCTCGGTGCGAGCACGAGGCCGCCGTACAGCCCAACCGCGCCGAGGACCAGCGCAATGCCGTAGCACCACGGTATCAACGCACCGGCGACGCGGTAAGACGTCGGCGGCGAGCCCATCTTGTGGAACCAGAGCAACAGTGGGTTCATGGCAATGTATACAAACCTTTCAATTCCATTCGTCCCGGGCTAGCGCAGGGTGCACGGCAGCGCGATGGCGTCGGCACGTCGATACCTCGGTCCGAACGGGTGGAACCAAGTCGAGTTGTCGCCAGCAAATCCTCAACTCAACGAAATCCTGAGGGCTGCCGCACACGCCAACGGCGCAAGCACCAAGGCCAGAACCAGCGCAGCGCCGAGCCAGAGCAAAGGCGCGAGATACGGGAGCGCCATCTGCGCCGCGTTGCAAGCGCCCGCACCGAAGATCAGGACCGGCACATATAGAGGCAGCACCAGCAAGGCCAGCAGCATACCAGAGCGCTGCATCCCGACCGTCAGTGCGACGCAGACCGCGCCGATCAGGCTGAGCAGTGGGGTCGCCAGCAACAACGCGCCTGGCAACACCCAATGCAGCGTTGCATCGAGGTGCAGCAGTTCGCCCAGCAACGGTGCCACCACGATCAGCGGCAACGCGGTTGTCAGCCAGTGGACTGCTATCTTGCAGGCAAGCAGCAGTGAAAGCGGATGTGGGGAAAGCACCAGTTGTTCCAGCGAACCGTCTTCGTAGTCGCTGCGAAACAGCGTGTCGAGCGCGAGTAGCCCAGCCAGCAGGATCGAGACGAAGACCACGCCTGCGGCAATCCGCCGCAGATTCTCCGGCTCTGGCCCGAGGGCGAGCGGAAACAGTGCGACCACGATG
The DNA here is from genome assembly GCA_040006495.1 of Dokdonella sp. GTDB lineage: Bacteria > Pseudomonadota > Gammaproteobacteria > Xanthomonadales > Rhodanobacteraceae > Dokdonella_A. Next base: position 1,478 of record JBDTWV010000484.1, on the reverse strand, counting down.
AGGGCGAACAGGATTGGATTCAACGCGTCGCCGCGGCGGCGCCAAACCAGCGTCAAGTCACGCCGGATCAACGCGGCGCAGGCGTCGAGTGTGGTGCCCAGCTTCATTGGGGAACGCCGGTGGATGTGATTTCTGTCGGAGCGCCGGAAGGCGTGATGCCCTTACTCGACGGGAGTGCATCGTGCGTCTCCGCACTATCCTCTTTGTAAGGTGCGGTGCGCAAAGGGATCCGCCGCGGTGTTCCGGACGTGTAGGCATATGCGCCGTGCGACGTGATCAATGCCGCGCCGCCGCGGTTCGCATGGTTTTCGAGCAGGCGATTGACCAGCTTGATGCCGTCGAGATCGAGATTCGCATAGGGCTCGTCGAGCAGCCACAAGCCGACCGGTGCGAGCAGCACGCGTGCAAGTGCAACGCGCTTCTTCTGACCCGCAGAAAGCTGCCGCACCGGCACGTCGGCATAGCCCTCGAGGCCGACGCCAGCCAGGGTGGTCCGCGGCGACAGGCCGGAGCGCTGACCGCCGAGTCCAGCCGCGAAACGCAGATTTTCCAACGCCGTCAGTTCGGATTTGAGGCCAGTCTGGTGGCTCAGCAATGCGACCTGGGGCGACAGGCGCTCCAACGTGAGCGGCTCGCCATTCAAGTGGATTTCGCCCGCGGTCGGTGCAAGCAAGCCGGACAGGACGCGCAGCAGAGTGGATTTGCCGGCGCCGTTGTCGCCTTCGATCAGGACGACTTCGCCAGCGTGCAATGTGAAATCGAGCGGGCCGAAAATTGGTTCGTCATTTCGCGCGAACGCAAGTGCATGCGCTTCGAGCAGGGCGGGACGGTCGTGGAGATCGGAAGAGGACATGCCGCGCGCATGCTAACGGCATGCAAGCGGCAATGCCATGCGTGAGCTAAGGCTGCGTCTGGAAGCCGTCCGCGAAGATCAGGTCCGCGTTGAGCCGCGTAATGACGCCGTCGAAGTCGGATACGATCGTAGTGTTGTCGACTGAGCTGCCGATGATGACCGGTTGCGCGCCATCGAAGCGGACTTGCTTGAACCCGGTGTAGTTGCTGGGCGAGTTCCCGGTCGTAGGTGCCACGTAGGTGTGGCTGCCGTCGAGGCCGAATCCGCTGTCCGGACTGCCGTCGGAGTTGAGCCGCGTCACGAGGCCGATATAGGCCAAGCTGTTTCCGGACGGTTGGTCGGCGGAGTCGAGCGCCAAACCGGTCACGGATGTGCTCGACGTGCCGCCGACCAGCACCATGCGGCCGTCGCTTCTCAACGCTGCCGACTCACAATCCGAGTTCAACGTAGTGCCGACATAGCGGAACGCGCGGCCTGGAATCGAGCTGCCGACGAAGCTCGGGTCACGGGTCAGCGTCGTGTACTCGGTTGAGCCAGCGGTGGTGCCGACCTTGATGCGCGTTGCGGCGAACTTGCCGCTGGCGTTTCCGACCAGCAGGATCGTGGTCGGATCGACGAGGATCGC
>JBDTWV010000483.1:0-2720 GCA_040006495.1 Dokdonella sp. | reverse complement strand
CGATCCCAACCAGCTTGCCGCCTACATCACGCTGGCGCACATGGCGCTGGCGCGCGGCGACCTCGAGGATGCCGAACGGCAACTCCGACTGGCCCAACGCATCAACCCGGAGCATCCGCATGTGCTGGTGCTGATCGGGCAGCTCAATGGCGCGCGCGGCGAGCATGAACTGGCACTGGAGCAACTGACGGCTGCTACTGCTGCGGCACCCGATGACGTGCTGGTGCTGTCGTCGCTGGCCCATGCCTACCTGCAGCGCGGCAACCTTGCGTTTGCCGAACAGGCCTACCGACGAGCGCTCGAACAGGATCCTGGCCAGTATCCGCTGCAGCGCGGGCTGGTCGAAAGCCTGCGTCGGCAGGACCGGCTGGAAGACGCCAGCGAAGTCATCGGCGAATTGCACCGTGCGCATCCCGACGACATCGGAGTGATGCAGCTGGCCGGCGAACTGGCTGCAGTGGATGGTCACATCGACCAGGCACTCGATCTGTTCCGCGCAGTGATCGCCCGCGACCCACACCATCTGCCGGCGATCAACGGCGCGGCGCATATTTGGGTTCAGTATCAAGGCGAGGTGCAGGCTCGCGAGTTCCTCGACAACCTGCTTGAACAACATCCGGATTCGCTCGCGGCATGGGATGCACGCTTTTCGCTGGAAGCAGGCAATGCCGCCAACATGTTTGCGCAGCTGCAACGTTGGCAAGCGGCCATGCCGGAGCATCCGGTGCCGGCCGAGCGTCTGGCGCAGGCGCAGGATGCGCGAGGCGATGTGACCAATGCCGAGGTGTTGGCCGATATCGCTTTGGCGGCGAATCCCCTGTCATTGCCTGCCACGATGGTGAAGGCACGCGCTGAATTGCACCGTGATCCGGCGCTGGCCGTTGCGCGGCTGCAGCGTTGGGCCGCTCATCCTGATCCGACCGCGCGGCGCAGCGTGCTGGGCTGGCTGGGCTTTGCCTTCGATCCAGTCGTGGCAAGCGGCGCAGTTGTTGTCTGCGCCGGCGATTGATGCTGTTGCGCAAACACCACCGTCGGATTCGTTACTTGAGTCGCTACTGGCGAACGTTGCGCCTGCGGTGGACGCCATCAATCCGGATGCGCCGGTGTTCCTTTGGGGGCCGCCGGGTAGTGGTGTGGAGCGGCTGGCCGCGATTCTGCGCGAACAGGCCGAGCGCGGTTTCCTGGCGGATCGCTTCGGGGCGGTCGCGCGCGGCGATGGCTTCGACGATGGGGCGTTGTTGCCGCAAGCGACGGATGATTTTCAGCAAGCCAGCATTGCGCTGGTCGAACAATGGTACGCACAGGCCGAAGTGGCCGGCGCGACAGATTCGCGCGTAATCGACTGGCTGCGCCATTGGGACGCGCGCATTGGGCTAGCGCTGCGGCAGGCGTTACCCGGCGCGCGCCTGATTGTCGCCCTGCGCGATCCGCGCGACCTGCTGTTGAACTGGCTCGCATTTGGCAGCCCCGGGCAGATGGCGTTTGCCTCGAGCACGTCCGCCGCGGTGTTCTTGCAGCAGGCGCTGGAGCAACTCGCCTTCACCATTGAACACGATGTCATTCCTGTGCATCGCATCGATCCGGTTGCACTTCAGGCTGATCCGCTGCAGACGACAGAAGACATTGCGCGCTTCATCGGGCTGTCGGTGACACCGAGTCCAGAGCCGGCGCAGCTGCGCGAGCTGGCATCGGGCAATCATCCGACGTGGCTCGCCGATGGTCACTGGCGCGCGTATCGCGAAGTGCTGGCCGGCCCATTTGCGGTGCTGGCGCCGATCGCACAGCGTCTCGGATTTGCCGTCGACTGAGCCGCGTTGCGCGTTCGCCTCTGGCTTCTCAACCCAGCCAGAATCAGGACTACACTGCAGGCCAATGCCAGTACCAGCGCATCCGGCTAGCGCATGAGCATCGACATCCACAGCGCCATCACACTATCAGCGCTGCTGGCGTTGCTGATGGGTGTCAGCCTGTCGTATGTGTTGCGTGATTATCCGGATGCTCTACAGCCAAGCTTGCGGGCGTGGATTCTTGGCACCCTGATGCAACCGCTGGCGTGGGTGTTGTACAGCACCCGTGGGCAGCTGGCCGACTGGATTGCGATCGTGCTGGCCAACGCGCTTCTGAGCCTCGCCTACGCCCAGCTTGTCCGTGGCTTGCGCCTGTTCGCCGGCCGCCCGCTGGTCAACACATTGTTGTACACGCCGGTGTTGCTGGTCGCGGTTGCGGCGGTCGCTTTCACCTATCAGTGGCCGAGCCTTCGCTGGCGCACGGTCAGCATATCCGTCTTGCTGGTATTTCAGTTTGCGCGAGGTGCGCTGTCGCTGTTTGATCGCCCGCGTCGATTGCGGCGCAGCGAGGTGTTGACGATGATCGCCTTCGGGCTGACCGCCGGCGTACTGCTTGTCCGGAGCCTGTTCGAAGGTCTGCATAGCCAAGCATTGACCTCCGCGTTTGCGCCCACGCCGATGCAGGTCGCGGTGTTCGGAACCGCCGCATTCCTGCCGGTCCTGAGTACCTTCAGCTTCGTATTGATGTGCAACGATCGGCTCAATCTGGAGCTGGTGCGGCAGGCGATGCGCGACCCGCTGACCGGCATCAACAACCGGCGTGCGCTGGTCGATGCGGCCGAGCGTATGCTCGCCAGCGCGCGCCGGCATACCCATCCGGTGGCCGCATTGCTGATCGACGCCGACCACTTCAAGCAGATCAACGATGTGCAC
>JBDTWV010000482.1:0-2722 GCA_040006495.1 Dokdonella sp. | reverse complement strand
CAGCGCATCGATGTCGACGAGGAGCTCGATCGCCTGACCGCACACGTCGCCGAAGCGCGCCGCATCTTCGGCTTGTCCGAAGCGGTCGGCCGCCGGCTCGACTTCTTGATGCAGGAATTCAACCGTGAGGCGAACACGCTCGGATCCAAGTCCGCCGACCCGCGCACGACCAATGCGGCGGTCGAGCTCAAGGTGCTGATCGAGCAGATGCGCGAACAGGTTCAGAACCTCGAATGAGCGGCACTCTTTTCATCGTCGCGGCGCCCTCGGGTGCCGGCAAGACCAGCCTCGTGCACGCCTTGCTGGAGCGCGAGCCGGCGATCAGCCTGTCGGTGTCCTACACCTCGCGCTTGCCGCGGCCGGGCGAGGTCGACGGGCGCCATTACCATTTTGTCTCACGCGACATATTCGAGCGCATGGCCGCAGTCGACGCGTTCTATGAATATGCAAACGTGCACGGCGATCTCAAGGGCACTGCGCGCACCGCGGTCGAGCCGTTGCTCGCGCAAGGACGCGATGTATTGTTGGAGATTGATTGGCAAGGCGCGCAACAGATCCGCGCCAAGCTGGCCCAACGCAATGGTGCTCCCGGCGGCACTGCCACCGATGCCATCAGCGTGTTCATCCTGCCGCCATCGCGCGCCGAACTGGAACGTCGCTTGCGTACGCGCGCCTCGGACAATGCCGAGGCGATAGCGCGGCGTCTGCGCGATTCGCGCCAGGAAATCGCGCACGCCAGCGATTTCGATTTCATCGTCGTCAACGATCAATTCGCCGATGCCTTGGCCGATCTGCGTGCGATCGTGCAGTGCCAGCGTTTGCGCCAAAAGGCGCAGCTCGGCCGCCATGCTGCCCTGATCGACGACTTGCTGAAGGCTGATTGACCGTGAACCGCCGTTGCTGGCCCAAGGCCGGTCGCATCGGCTAAGGTAGCGCGCTGCGCGCCAGATCGAGCTCCATCCATCGAATACGGAATTCCACCGAGTGACCGACGCCCGCACCACGCCAAGCCATGACGCGCTGATCCAGATACGTGGTCTGAACACGCGGCTGGGTGGCAAGCTGATTTTCGACGGCATTGACCTCGATATTCCGCGTGGCAAGGTCACTGCCATCATGGGGCCGAGCGGCACCGGAAAGACCACGCTATTGCGCCACATTACCGGGCAACTGAAGCCCGACGCGGGCGATATCCGTGTCGATGGTCAGGATGTGCCGACGCTGTCGCGGACAGCGCTGTTCGATCTGCGCGAAAAGATCGGCTTCCTGTTCCAGAATTCGGCGCTGCTGACCGATTTCACGGTGTTCGAGAACATCGCGTTTCCGTTGCGCCAGCACTTGAAACTGCCCGAGGAGCTGGTTCGGAACATCGTCCTGACCAAGTTGCAGGCGGTCGGCTTGCGTGGCGCTGCAGGGCTGATGCCCAGTGAGCTCTCCGGTGGCATGGCGCGCCGCGTGGCGTTGGCGCGCGCGATCATCCGCGACCCGATGCTGATGATCTACGACGAGCCGTTCGTTGGTCTCGATCCGATCGCCCTGAACCAGGTATTGAAATTGATTCGCACGCTCAACGAAACACTCGGTATCACCAGCATCCTGGTCGCGCATGAACTGACTGCGGTCAGTCGTGCGGCTGACCTGATTTACCTGATCGCAGGCGGCAAGGTCGTCGCACACGGCACGCCGGATGAACTCGCCCAAGATACGTCGCCATGGACGCGGCAATTCTTCGGTGGCGAAGCGGACGGCCCGGTGCCGTTCCAGTACCCGGCACGTGACTATGCAACTGATCTGGGCTTCCCGCCCGGCGCGCGGCAGGCAGGTGTCGCATGAGCGCAGTCCGCAAACCTTCGATGATCGGCGATGCGCTCGCGCAGATTGGCGCGTGCGGTTTGTTCCTGTTCCAGATCCTTGGCGCGATTCCGAAAAGCCTGCACCATTTCCGCGAGACGATCCGCCAGATCTGGTTCGTTGGCGCGATGAGCTTGGTCATCATCATGACCTGCGGCTTGTTCGTTGGCATGGTGCTCGGACTGCAGCTCTATTACGTGTTGTCGATCTTCGGCGGCACCGCGGCGCTCGGTACGGTGGTGTCGTTGTCGCTATACCGAGAACTCGGGCCGGTGGTGACGGCGCTGTTGTTTGCCGGACGTGCGGGAACCTCGATCACCGCCGAAATTGGCTTGATGCGCGCGACCGACCAGCTGTCTGCGATGGAAATGATGGCGGTCGATCCGCTCGCCTACGTTGCCGCGCCGCGCTTTCTCGCCTGCATCGTCGCGATGCCGCTGCTCGCCTGCGTGTTCAACGCGCTCGGCATTCTCGGCGCGCACCTGATCGGCGTGTCCTGGCTCGGCCTCGACAACGGCACGTTCTGGTCGAACATGACCTCCAGCGTCGACGTCTGGAAGGATGTGATCAATGGCGTCTGGAAGAGCCTTGCATTTGGCGCCGTGATCGCGCTGATCGCGGTGTTCCAGGGCTACACCACGCCGCCGACGAGCGAGGGCGTGGCGCATGCGACGACGCGCACGGTTGTGTTTTCGTCGATCGTCGTGCTCGCGCTCGATTTCGTGATGACCGCATTTCTCATGTAGGAGCGGCGCCGGCCGCGCATTCGGCAGGACGATTCTGCAAGCTTTGAAACAGGACGCAACCCCATGACGCAACGACGTTCCTACCAAGTCGGTACCGGCTTCTTCATCCTGCTCGGCTTCGCCGC
>JBDTWV010000481.1:0-2727 GCA_040006495.1 Dokdonella sp. | reverse complement strand
GATTGCTGCCCGCGTCGACCGCGGGGCTGCCAAGTCGCAGTGCATGCGTCTTAGTCGGACCGCCGTTGTAGCGCAGCGCGAAGAGCTGCGGATCGCCGCCGATCGTACCGACCGGCAGTGTCTCCGAGGGCGACGGACCAATCAGATTGTGGACCCCGCCGAGCGAAGCGGAGACGTCGGGCCCGATGTTCTGCGCCTGCCCATGGGCGCTCGTATTGTTTGCGATGATCGTGCTGTGAATGCCGGCGTGATCGCTGTAAATATGTACCGCGCCGAGATTGTTTGAACCGGTTTCGACGTTGAATGCGATCGTCGAGTTCATGATCGACGTGTTGCCGCTCGTACCAAGGCCGCTGGTACTCGTCGCCGAATTGCCCGAAATCGTGCTCTCCATGATCGTGTTTGTCGCGCCATTCAACGCATACAGGTCGACACCTCCGACGTTGCCATCGGCGCTGTTGCCGGAAATCGTTGACTGCGTGATCGACGCTCCGTCGAAAGCGCGAATGCCGCCCGCGCCCGTAATGCCAAGGCCGGACGCACTCGGGGCGACATTACCGCTGATCGTGCTGTGAAAGATGGCGGCAACACGGTCGACGAATGCGCGGCGCTTGCGGCTGATTCGAGCGAAGGAGCGACAGGGTGGTTTCCTCGCCACGCGCGACGAGCTTTCTGGCTGTGGCAAACGGTGCTGAAGCGCGACGAGGTGTGGCGATGCCAAATGTGTTCATGCTGTCTTCTACGTAGCTATCGGGTCGTCGTGGTTGTCCAGTGCGATAGAACCATAACCGCACGAACCGGCCGGAGCCGACGATCGACGGATAACGATTTTGCGTGACTCCGCGCCCGCGCGCGTGCACTGCGCACGTACGCGCTCGGGCGCTACCGCTGGCAATGTGCAGTGCGGCGGAATGCAGGAGTTGCGTGGCGGGTTGCGGTTGCCGGTCATTTGAAACGGTCAGCGACGATCAACTCGTTCAAAACCGTCGGCGAAGATCACATCGTCAAATTCGACAGAGCCGATGTCGGCCGTGGCACCGAACACGCGCGCACGGCCACGTTGGTCGGTGGAATAACCGTTGGCGTTGCCGTGGTCGATCGCGGGGCTGTTCGGCAGCGGCATGTGGGTCAAGGTGGGGCCACCGTTGTTCTGCAATGGGCCGAGTTCAGGACTGAATACGTACAGCGTGTCGGCCGGCGCCGGTCGGTGTGTCCAACCGATCATATTGGTGTCGCCGAGGATCGTGAGCGACTCCGGACCATCAATGTCGTCCAAGGCGAACGGAGGCTCGCCGTCGTCGAAATAATTCCCGGCGGCGATCGTGCCGGACATCGAGACAACAACGACGTCCCGGCCGAACACGATGCCGGCACCGAATTTCATCGGCACCTGGTTCGTTTCGCGGTTTCCGGTGATCGTGGAGTTTGTGATCGTGGTGGTCGCCGTGTTCAGGTAAAGGCCACCGCTTAGCCATTGCGAGGACTGCTCGGCCACGTTGCCCGAAATTGTGCTGCTGTAGATTCCGGATTCGGCAGTGGCGCCACCGAGAATGACGACGCCCGGCGTACCGGCGCCGGCGAAGTTGTTCGACACCGTCGAGCGCAGCAATACGCCGCCCTTGCCCGCAAAGGCGGCACCGGCGTCGCGTGAGGCTGTGTTGCCATCCAGCGTGCTGTCTTCAATCCAGAGCGACCTGCCCGTCCACAGGCCGCCACCTTGGCTGCTGGTGTTGGCGCCACTGCCGCTGGCCGACACCGAGTTGTTCGTGATCGTGCTCGCATACATGTCGACGTCTCCCTGCGAGTAAAGCCCGCCGCCCTCCGCGATATTGTGTGCGGTCCGCGCGAGGTTGCTTGTGATCGTCGTGCCGTACAGGCGGACATCGCCGCTGCCGTAAAAGGCGATGGCCCCGCCGCGTGCGTTGCCGTCCTGACCGACCGGCGTGACCACCGCGCAGGCGCGGAATACCGAGTCGTGGATGCGCAGGTTGCCACCGACCGAACGCAGGCAACCGCCACCCAGGCTGGCGTTGGAGACGTAGGTCCCCCCGCTGATCGTGACCCCGCTGATGTCAAGGCTGCCGCCTGCGCTTGCATGGTTGAAGATGCGGCGACCCTGATTGCCGGTGCCGTTGATATTGAGCAGCGCTGCGCCGGGGCCCGTCAGTTCAACATCGTGCAGCGTGATCGCGCCGGAGGTCACCGAGATCGTGCTGCACGCGAGTGATCCGAGGTCGATCCCGTCGCCGTGATTGGCATGCGCAGCGGCGTCGCGCAGGCTGCCCGCGCCGGCGTCATTGCAGTTGTCCACGACCCAGAGAGTGGAGCTGTCCGGTCGCGCCGCGGCGGTGTCGGTGCCGGTGCCGGCCGCGCGGTCAGCGGCGACGTTCGTACCGACCGCGAGCGCCAGCGCAAGCGCGAGCGGCTTCATGCGGGAAGGCGATGAGGACGATCGCGGTGGGTTCGCACGAAGGTGCGGTCCGGTGATTTCGCCGCCTTGAACAGCGGATTTGCTCGCAGTGGCAAACCGTGCTGAAGCGCTATGGGATTTGGCGATGGCAAATGCGTTCATGGTGTCTTCTCCGTTGCAGTCGGGGCGTCGTGATCGTCGCGGCGTGTTGGCGCCGGCCGGGTGGATAATCCTGGTAACGCCGAAAAGGGCGCCGACCTGCCATTGCGGGCAGCCGCCAATCATTCCAGGACGTTTTCAGGCGCACGCGCATGCGC
>JBDTWV010000480.1:0-2740 GCA_040006495.1 Dokdonella sp. | reverse complement strand
AAGCGCTCGAGCTCCTTGTCCTTCTCGCCGTAGTAGTCGAGGCGACTCTGCCATCAGGCATTGCCGCCACATTGCCAATATCGTGGCCAGTGTGCGAGCCGGCAGCCTTGACGGCATCGCTCGCGTAACGTTTCATCGCGCGCGGTAGCGTGATCGCGGCGCCGCAGGTCTGCTTGAGCGACTGCATCGCGATCTCGACCTGCGCGTGCTGCTCTGGATCAAGCGTCGCTTCGGCTTGCTGCAAGGTGTGCTTGGCGCGGTCGTCATGTATCTCGGCCGCGATGTGAGCTACGCGGCGCTCTGAACCTTGTGGGTCGGTGCACCGATGCCATTGAAGGATCGCCGGGAAAAGCTTGCTGGGCGCATCCCACATACCGAGATGCTCCATGCCGCTGGCGCTGGCAATGCCGGCGGCGCCGAGCAGCGCCAAGCCTGCAATCATGAAAGCTGCAACACGATGCTGGGTCATGGACTTCTTCCTTTCCCCAAGAGTCCAGTTATTGGACGGGAAAGTCCCCGATGTCGTCGAAGAAAGACGCCTGCTAGGGGAAACTGGTCAAGGACCTGCGCGGCATTCCGGATAGTTGCAGCGTGAACTCCACGCCGTCACCAGCTGTGCGATTGGCGGCGGCAGCTCGGCCCTGATGCAGCTCCGCGACCAAGCGCACGACATACAGGCCGAGTCCCAGATGCGGCGCCTCTCCCGAGCTCCGAGCGCGCTCGCGCACCGACACCAATGAATCGAACAGGCGTTCCTGCATCGCCGGTGGCAACAGCGGTCCGGCGTTGGCGATGCGGATCGTGATCAGGCCGTCGCGCAAGTCCAGCGACAGCGCAATCCAGCCATCGAGTGGCGTGAACGAGCAGGCGTTGTCGAACAGCTTGTCGAGCGCCTGCGCGATCAGATCCGGCGCGCCGTGGAATGGCACGGCGGACGGCGGCAGGTCCAGTCGCAGTGCGCGGCCCGCACATAACGCGCGATAGCCTTCTCCGCAGCCAGCGACCAGCGCACGCAGGTCGAAGTCCTCGGCCTCGGCCGATGCGATGGCGCGCTCGATGCGGTTCGCCTCGCTCATCGCGCGCACGATCGTGCCCAGCCGCGCCGCACCGTCGCGCGCGCGTTCGAGGTACGGTCGCGCAGCGGGAGACAGCTCGTGATGGTCGAGATTTTCGAGCGACGATTTGACGATCGCGAGCGGCGTGTTGAGTTCGTGCGAGAGCTTCGAGGCGAGCGTGCGCAGATAGTCGGTATACGATTCCACCTCGGCGACCAGCATGGCAAAGCTGCGCGCGAGGTCGCCGAGTTCGTCTCGCGCATCGATCAGCGGCATCGGACCTACCAGCCGTCCAGACGTCCGTACTGCTCGTTCGGCCGCATCGCGCAGGCGCCGGATGCGCCACGACAACGACGCGCCAAACGCGAGCAGGGTCGCGGCTGCAATCGCAAGTGCAGCCAGCGTCGCACCAGCCAGACCGACCAGCGCGCGATTCGCCAACAGCGGCAACGCACGGTTGGTCTGCTCCAGCAACAGCACGCCGCGCACACCATCGGCCGCATGCAGCGGCACTGCAGCCGCGAGGACGACAGCGCCGCTGCGATCTGCGGTGCGCCAACTGGTTGCTGCGACGCCGGACAGCGCCTGCCACACTTCTCCGGCGTCGATGCGGGGCGGATCACCGCCAAGGGCGGCCGAGCCATTGAACGCCGGGGCGAGTGCGTGGCGATAGATCATCCCGGCGAGCCAACCAACCTGAGGTGCGCCGGCTGTGTCCATGGCGAGATGGTCAGCATCAGCGATCAACCAGCCATCTGCATTGACCACGCGTGCACGGACATGCTCCGGAACCAAAGGCGCCAGCACGTCAGCCACGCTGCCGTCGTAGGCAATCAGCCTGCGTAGCTCGGGCACATCCGCGTCCGATTGCGCGGCATCGTAGACGCCCAGCCCGATGCGATCGGGCATGCGCGCATGCGCAATTCGAACTTCGATGCGGTAGCCGGAGCCATCCTCCTGCAGCGCGCCGGCGAGGTGGTCGGGCAATCCGTCCCCCCTGCCTTGGGCCGGCGCATCAAAGCTGCCTGGCGCCGCGCTGGAGAGCAGGTAACGCCGTGTCTCGCCGCTCTGTTCCAGTACGAGGGTCACATGGTCGCTGAACGGGGCGCGCGAATCGGCCGGATCGACGCGCGTTCGCGTCGCGTCGCGCACCTCGGCCAGTAGATACAGGTCATCGTTACGCCGAGCCAGTGTCACGCGCAGCTTCTGCACCTCGTGCGCCGGGCCGAGCGCCTGGGAGAACCCGCGCCACGCGGCCCAGTCATCGGCAAATCCGTCGACCGTGATCGCGTCACGGGCGCGATTGACGTAGAGCGCCGAGGCGGCGATCGAAGGGTCGCTGTGCCGCGCGTCCAGCACCTTGGCCAGTACGCCGGCCGAAGCGAGCAACGCCTGCTCCTGCCCTTCGCGCAGCAAGGTTTCGGTCTGGCGCACGAACTGCCACCCGGCCCATGGCAGGGCCAGCGTCGAGAGTGCGACGAGCAGGAGTTTCAGGCGCAGAGACATGGATAAGAACCGGGAATCGGGAATCGCTGAAATCGGTGGTCGCGGAATTTTTTCCTATTTCCGATTACCCATTCCCTACTCCCGGATCTTCCAGCGATAGCCCGCCCCATGCACCGTGTCGATCGCATCGAACGCCGGATCGATCGCGATGAATTTCTTGCGGATGCGTTTTATGTGCG
>JBDTWV010000479.1:0-2744 GCA_040006495.1 Dokdonella sp. | reverse complement strand
CTTCACCCGCGACGTGAAGGGCCGCAAGCACTACATCGACCACAAGATCAACTCGGTGCAGGACTATCTGGCCAAACACATTCGCCAGAAATACGAGATGTTCGACGTCAACGTGTACCAGGAAAACATCTTCCACACCAAGATGCATGTGAAGGACTTTGATCTCGACACCTATTTGTTCGAGGCGCAGGCCGACGACCTTTCGTTCAAGGAACGCCAGCGCATCGAGGCGCTGGTAAAGCGCGAGATCGAAGAGCTGTTCCACGGTCGCAATTTGAGCTGATTGCGGAATCGCGGCAGTGCTAGGGCGGCCGGACTCGCGTCACGCTGCGGTTCTGTTGCTAAATCCGGTACGCGACGGCCTTCATTACTCGCGACGCAAGCCGCATCAGCCTAGGCACCGGCGCAGGGAGCGCGCGCGCGCCCGCGGCCAAAGCGTTCTCGGCATGCCGGGCCTCGTCATCCTTCATGCAGCGCACGATCGCGCGGCTGCGCTCATCGCCGGACGGCAGGTTTTCCAGATGCTCGCCTAGGTGCGCTTCGACCTGGCGCTCGGTCTCGACGACGAAGCCGAGACTGAGGTGGTCGCCGATCAGCCCGGCGCCTGCACCGATCGCGTACGCGCCCGCGTACCAAAGTGGGTTGAGCAGGCTGGGACGGCTGCCGAGTTCTTCCAGACGCTGGCCGCACCACGCCAGATGGTCGGTTTCCTCGGCGGCGGCGGCGAGCATCTGCTGGCGCAAGGACACGTCGCGTGCAACCGCGGCCTGGCCGAAATACAGCGCCTGCGCGCAGACCTCTCCAACGTGATTGATGCGCATCAGGCCTGCGGAGTGGCGACGTTCGGCGTCGTCCAGATTGCCATCACGCGTGTCCGCCGCGGGCGAGGGACGGCCGGCAATCGGCGTAGCCACAAACATGGTTTCGAGAGCGCGCTCGATTTCGACGAGCGCGCGGTCCAGTCTCGACAGGCTGCGAGTAGTCATGGAAAAGGATTGTCCAGTTGTTGCGCGAGCAACGCCAGCGGATGCAGCACTGGAACCGCTGCGTCACGTTGGCGCAGGCCAACACCCAGATGCAGGCGGCAGCCGATGTTGGTGGTCAACAGCAAGTCCGGTGCCAGCGTCCCCATCTGGTCCAGTTTCTCGTCGCGCAGGCGGTCGGCAATAGCGGGATGCTCGATGAAATAGCTGCCAGCGGCGCCGCAGCAGCGCGGCTGTTCCGGCAGGGTGAGTACGCTGAGTTCGGGAATTCGTGCGAGCAGCGTACGGATCGCGTCGAGCTCGCCGACCACGTTGACCTGCGTGCACGGCAGATGCAGCGCGGCACGCTTGGCCAACGGCTTGAAGCGCAATGTTGCAAGACCCGCGTCGCCTGCAAGAAAAGCGTGGATGTCGACAACGCGCGGCGTGCCGCCGGGCAACACCTGGCCCTGCATGTCGCCGAAACAACCAGTCGCGCTGACCAGCACGACGGTCGCGCCGGTTGCCTGCAGCGCGTCGCGCGTGTGCGTTGCTTCGACTTGTGCGCTGACCAAATCGCCCGCATGTCGCGGCAATGCGCCACAGCAGTGCGTCGACTCGGTCTCGACGACCTGGTAACCGAGTGCTTCGACCAAATAGCGCCCAGCTGCGAACGTATCGCGGTCGTAGACGCTGGCAACGCATCCGCGAAACAGCGCAACCCGACCGCGTGATTGCGTGCTGGGCCGCATCCTGGGCCATCGCTCGGGGTGCGGGACTGCAGTCTGAGTCAGAGCGAGCCTGCGCCAGATCGATCCCTGCGGTAGCACACGCCCCAGCAGCGGCAGCCAGCGTCCGGCTTGCAATGCGGAGCCGATCCGCGCAAGCGCGGTCAGCCGCAGCGGATCGCGCAACACGCGCCGAAACGATGTGCCGATGCCGCGCGGCGCTACAGGCCGCGTCGCCGCCAGCGCGGCACGCGTGCCAACGAGGATCTCCTCATATTGGACCAGCGACGGACACACCTTCTGGCAGGACAGGCAGCCGAGGCATTGATCCAGATGCAACAGCGTCGTTGACGTCGGCGCCAGGGTGCCCAGGGTCAAGGCGCGCGCCATCGCGATGCGGCCACGCGGTGATTCGGCCTCAATCGCTTCGACGCGATAGGTGGGGCAGTGCGGCAGGCACAGGCCGCACATGACGCACTGGTCGGTCAGCGCCAGCAGACGCGAGTCGGGCGCAGAGGCTGTCGGAACCGGAAAAGTCGAGGCAGGAACAGGCATGGGTTTCATGCTACCATTCGCGGTTCACGCTGGTCGGTGGTCCCCGGTTGCCAGTTCCGGGCCGTTCCGCTATTCTCCCGCGCCCTCATTTACTTGCGAGCCCGCTGTCCGGGGCCGAACCAGAGTCTTCCGATTATGAAAACGATCAGCGCCAAAACCGAAAGCGTCAAACGCGATTGGTTCGTGGTCGATGCCACCGACAAGACGCTCGGCCGCCTGTGCACCGAGCTCGCGCATCGTCTGCGCGGCAAGCACAAGCCCATCTATACCCCTCACGTCGATACCGGCGATTATCTCGTCGTCATCAACGCGGAAAAGATCGCCGTCACCGGCCGCAAGCTGGACGACAAGAAGTACCACCGTTTCACCGGCCACGTCGGCAACCTCAAGACCACGGTCCTGAAGGATCTGCTGGCCAAGCATCCCGAGCGCATCATCGAGATCGCGGTCAAGGGCATGCTGCCGAAGAATCCGCTGGGCCGCGCGATGTATCGCAAGC
>JBDTWV010000478.1:0-2749 GCA_040006495.1 Dokdonella sp. | reverse complement strand
TCGTCGTCGCCGAGCGGCGCGAACTCCGAATCGCTTTCGAACACGCCGTCGTCGATCGCCAGCGCGATGATCGGGCCGAGCAGTTCCATCAGGTCGGAATCGTGGCCGAGGCGGCCTTCCCACACGTGGGTACGCAGGTCGATGCCGCGCGAGAAGCCTTCGCACCAGCCGCGTGCGGTGAACGCGGGCGGTCCTTCCTCTACATCGAGTTCGCCGAGGATCGGCTCGTAGGTACCGGTCTCGATCTCCGGTGCGATCGCGTCGTTGAGGCGTGCGAGCAGGCCCAGAACACGCTCGCCCTCAACCGGATCGAGAAACGGCGCGTGCAGGATTTCCGGCAACCATTCCTCCGGCTTGGCCTGGACCGGGCCGATCGCGAGTGCGGTCAGGAAGCCATGCACGCCATCGAGCAGCAGATCCTCGCCGTTCGTATGTGCGCGCAGGAATTGGTCCAGTTCCTCCAGCTCATCGTCGGTGGGTGAAACCAGCCACTCAGCGGCCATCATCGATTTCCAGAATTACGGGCGTGTGGTCCGAAGCGCGTTCCCAGGTGCGCGGTTCGCGGTCGATCGTCGCTGCGCGCGCGTGCTCGCGCAAGGCATGGCTGACCAGGATCAAGTCGATGCGCATGCCGAGGTCGCGGCGGAATGCTGCCTGACGGTAATCCCACCAACTGTAATGGCCACCGTCTTCGGTAAACAGGCGAAAGCTGTCGACGAGGCCCAGATCCAGCAGTCGTTTCAACGCATCGCGCTCCGGCGCCGAGCACAGGATCTGGTCCTGCCATGCGGCCGGATCGTGCACATCGCGGTCGTCGGGTGCGATGTTGAAATCGCCCATCACGACCAGGCGCGGATAGCGTTTGATCTCCCCGGCGAGGAATGTAGTGACCATTTCCAGCCAGTGAAGTTTGTAGACGTACTTCTCACTGCCGACGGACTGACCGTTGACCACATAGAGATTGACTACGCGCACATCGCCGACGGTTGCACTGATAATCCGCCGCTGCGGATCGTCGAAGCCGGCGATGCCGTGCTGCACGTCAATGAGCGGTTGACGCGCGAGGATCGCAACGCCGTTGTAGGTCTTCTGGCCCGAGAACGCGCTGTGATAGCCGGCCGCTTCCAATGCGGCAGCCGGAAACTTCGCGTCTTCCTGTTTCGTTTCCTGCAGCGCGAGCACGTCCGGTTGCGCCTCGGCGCACCAGCGTTCGACGTGTGGCAGACGGACATTCAGGGAATTGACGTTCCAACTGGCGAATTTCATCGCGCAATTGTAGCGGAGCGCATGCCGCACTCGTTACGCTATCGGTTCTGCATTCACACGAGAGCCAGACCATGGTCGAGATTGATCTGCGCAGCGACACGGTGACGCGGCCTACGCCTGCGATGCGTGAAGCCATGGCCGCGGCGCCGGTTGGCGACGACGTGTATGGCGAAGATCCGACCGTGGCCAAGCTCGAGCATCGCCTCGCGGATGATCTTGGCTTTGACGCCGGCCTGTTCGTGCCGAGTGGCACGCAGAGCAACCTGATCGCGCTGATGAGTCACTGCCAGCGCGGCGACGAATACTTGGTCGGCATGGAAGCGCATACCTACAAGTACGAAGGTGGTGGCGCCGCCGTGCTCGGTTCGATCCAGCCGCAGCCGATCGTGCAGGCGGAGGATGGCAGCCTGCCGCTGGCGGCACTCGCAAAAGCGCTCAAGCCCGATGATCCGCACTTCGCGCGCACGCGCCTGCTGGCGCTGGAAAACACTTGGCATGGTCGCGTCCTGCCACAGGACTACGTGATCGCTGCCGCCGAGTGGGCGCGGTCGCGTGAGCTCGCGCTGCATCTTGACGGCGCGCGCCTGTTCAACGCCGCCGTCGCCAGTGGCGTATCAGTGCGCAGCCTCGCTGCGCCGTTCGACAGCGTAACGATCTGCCTCTCCAAAGGACTCGGCGCGCCAGTCGGTTCCGTATTGCTCGGCAACGCCGCATTCATTCAACAGGCCAAACGCTGGCGCAAGATGCTCGGCGGCGGCATGCGCCAGTCCGGCATCCTCGCCGCGGCTGCGCTGTACGCACTCGACCACCACGTCACGCGCCTGGCCGAAGACCACGCTCGCGCCGCCCGTCTCGCCGCGGGTTTGCGCGGCATCGACGGCATCACCGTCGTAAGCCAGTCCACCAATATGGTTTTCATCGACGTCGACCCAGGGCGCTTGCGTGCGCTCGAGGCGCACCTGCAAGCACACGGCGTGCGCGCCAGCATCGGCTATCTGCCGAACGTACGGCTGGTGACGCATCTGGATGTGGACGATGCCGCGATCACGCACGCGATCGAGGTGCTCCGTGGATTAGGGAGTCTTTCCACCGGCCCGTAGCGACCAACTGGATTCCAACGCGTGACGTCAACGGCATCGCGCCTTCCGGCGCTCCCACCAAACCCGATATGTTCGCGGGGTGGGAGCGCCGGAAGGCGCGATGCTCTTGCTACTGCGCAACTGCCCTGTCAGGTCGCCAATCCGTAGCTGCGCAGCAACGCATCTGGCCTCGGCTCACGCCCGCGGAATTCAACGAAGCTCTCCAGAGCAGGCCGCGAGCCGCCGACGGCGAGGATCGCCTGGCGATAAGCCTCACCGGTCGCCCGATCAAACACGCCTGCTTCCTCGAAGCGCTCGAACGCGTCGGCCGACAGCACTTCGGCCCATTTGTAGCTGTAGTAGCCAGCGCCGTATCCGCCGGCGAAGATGTGGGTGAATGCGTG
>JBDTWV010000477.1:0-2759 GCA_040006495.1 Dokdonella sp. | reverse complement strand
CGCGAGTCTGGCGTGCATGCTCGCGCGTCCGTCCGCTGTACGATGCCTTGTTCATGGGATCGTGATTGGAGTCGCGGCCATGGTGGGGCGCAATCACGGCGTCTATGGCGTTGCCGCTTGCATTTTGGCGGTGCCACTATGGCTGTTCTGCACTACCAAGCCGGTGTGGCACCGATGCGTACCTGCATGGGCGGCGGGCGTGGTGATCGGGTTTGCGCCAATTCTTGTTGGCCTGTTGCTGGATCATCGCTTTGCGGCCATGTTTTGGGACAGCATTCGCTTCATTCTGTTCGAATACAAAGGCACCAATCTTCCGCTGCCCGTGCCGTGGCCGTGGACGGTGCACGGCGGGTCGGTGCTGACACTCTCCCTGGTCACGCGGTGGCTGATCGGAAGCCTGTTCGTGCTATTGCCACTTTTCTGTCTTGCGGGGCTTGCGGCTGTGGTGATCGGACTGCGCCGTGAACGCCGTCTCGCGCATCCTGGTTTTGTCGCCTGCGTTGCGACCGCTATTCCATACCTCAATGTGGCGTTCTCGCGGGCCGACGTTTCCCATCTCGCACAAGCGATATGCCCGCTGGTGATCGGTTTGCTGCTGTTTCCGGTTGGCGACAGGAGCAGAACCATCTATCGCTGGCTGGTCGTGCCATTGCTGCTGAGCGTTTCCCTGGTGGTGGCGCTGCAGATGCATCCCTGGTATCTGTCGAAAGTGCAGGCAGGGTGGCGGGTTGTGGATGTGCGCGGCGACAGGCTGATCATGAGCGCAGACGCGGCCAAGTCAGTCGCTGACGTCGAGCGACTTGCGCAACGGTACATGCCCGCCGGGAGCACGCTTCTGGCCGCTCCGGTGTGGCCGGGAGCGTATGCCCTGCTTGGTGTGAGATCACCGGTCTGGGAAATCTACCCGTTGTTTCCGCGTCGAGATGATTTCCAGAAACAGGAGATTGTCCGCCTGCAACTTGGCCATCCATCGCTGATACTGATTGAGGATATCGGTGTCGACGGGCGGGATGACCTGCGTTATGCCCGTACGCATCCGCTGATATGGGATTACTTGAACGCGAACTATAGGCGGGTGTCGAGCCCGCTCGATCCACCCCAACTGTTGGTCTACCTGCCGAAATCAGGCGTGGATTGACTGCAGCTGCTGCCGAAGGACTGGATGAATTTTCGCTCAGCGCTTGCGCCAGCGCTGCAGGACCAGCAGGCACACCAACCCGGCCAGGGCAATCAGCGGCGTGAGCAAGCGCAGGGCGATCGCAACCGCGTCAGCATTGGCCGCAGATGAGCCCAGCCACAGCATGATCCCACGGCTCCCGAGTTCGGCTACACCGATGCCTCCCGGAGTCATGCTCGCGACGACCGCCAGCATTACCCCACCCAACAGCAGGCATATCTGGCCGAAGTCCAGCTGGACATTTATCGCCAGAACGGCCACCCACCAAAGTACGGCATAGAGCATCCAGATCAGGATCGTCAGCAGGCCGGCATGCACGACTCGCCGCTTGTGTCGCAGTGCCTCCACATACGGGGCCAGGCGAGCGGGCAGGCGCTGAAGATGGCTGCTCAGGAACCCGAGCAGCAGGCCTGCCAGCAACGGCAGCAGTAGTGCCAGTGGAGCGATCCACGCCAGATCGACGTGCATGGCGAGTCCGCACAGACCCATGCCCAGCACACCGCTCAGATCAAGCACTCTCTCGACGAAGAACGCCGAGACGCCAAGTCGCCAGGCGCTGCCGTGATGGTCAGGGATCAGTCGTATCTTGACGATCTCGCCGAGCTGAAACGGGGTCAAAGTGGCGAGTCCCGCCGCCGCACCATTGGCACAAAACGATTGCCAGAATCGACGATTGTCCGGTTTGATCCCGAGCACGACCAGCCAGCGCAAGCCGCGCAACGTGAAGATCAGAAACATCAAGGGAAGCGCACCAGCCAGCAGTAACGCCACATGCATGCGCGAAAGCGCGTGCGCTACCGCAGGCCAGTCGAACAATCGGATCGTCGCGGCCACGCATCCGCCCAAGACCAGCAAGACCAGCAAATTGCGCAGGTGACGGCGCATCAATCGACGAGCCGATGGACGCTGTGGCTTGCGTCATCCCACACAGGCAGCGCGGACGAGTACGTAAACACGGCAGCGACTGACTCTTGCCACTTGTTGATGACCTCGCCAGAGTCGACCGACGCGCGACTCACGTTTGTTCCAGTACTTTCTGGGCCGCGAGCATGACGCGTTCCTGCTGATCTTCCAGGCCGATCCACAGTGGCAGGCGCACCAGTCGCGCGCTGGTGGCGTCGGTGTGGGGCAAGGCACCCGCGGCACGTCCGTAGAATTGGCCTGCCGGTGAACTGTGCAGCGGAATGTAGTGGAAGACCGTACCGATGCCTTCCGCGTTCATCGCCTCGATGAAATGCGTGCGCGCATCGAGATCGCGCAGCAGCAGGTAATACATGTGTGCGTTGTGGCTGCCGTGCTCAGGAAGGATGGGGCGACGCAGCAGCCCGCGCGCTTCCAGAGGTGCCGCCCAGCTGTGGTAGCGCTGCCACAGTGCCAGCCGCCGCGCGGTGATCGTATCGGCTTGCTCCAGTTGCGCGATGAGAAAGGCGGCAATCAATTCGCTGGGGAGATATGACGAACCAAGGTCGACCCAGGTGTACTTGTCCACTTGCCCACGGAAGAACTTGCTGCGATTGGTACCCTTTTCCCGAATGATTTCGGCCCGCTCGACCATCTCGGGGTCATTGATCAAGAGCGCACC
>JBDTWV010000476.1:0-2779 GCA_040006495.1 Dokdonella sp. | reverse complement strand
TGCCGACCGTGATCCTGGCCAAGACGGTCAAGGGCTACGGCATGGGCGCGGCGGGCGAATCGCAGAATCCGACCCATCAGCAGAAGAAGCTCGACGACGAGTCGGTGCGGCATTTCCGCGATCGCTTCCAGATTCCTATCGCCGACGACAAGCTCCACGACGTTCCGTACTACCACCCGGGCAAGGATTCGCCAGAAGTGGAGTACATGCTCGAACGACGCAAGGCGCTCGGTGGTTTCCTGCCGCAGCGACGCCAGAAGAGTGCGTCGATCACGGTGCCGGATCTGAGCGCGTTCGAGGCAATCACCAAGGGCACCGGCGAGCGTGAGATTTCGACGACGATGGCGTTCGTGCGCGGCATCAACCTGATGCTGCGCGACAAGCAACTCGCGCCGCATGTGGTCCCGATCGTCGCTGACGAAGCGCGCACATTCGGCATGGAAGGAATGTTCCGCCAGATCGGCATCTATGCGCCGTTCGGCCAGAAGTACAAGCCGGTCGATGCCGACCAGTTGATGTACTACCGCGAAGACCAGAAGGGCCAGGTGCTGCAGGAAGGCATCAGCGAGCCCGGCGCGATGAGCGCGTGGATGGCCGCGGCATCGAGCTATTCGGTCAGCAACATACCGATGTTGCCGTTCTACATCTACTACTCGATGTTCGGTTTCCAGCGCGTCGGCGATCTTGCCTGGGCCTCCGGCGATCTGCGCTGCCGCGGCTTCCTGGTCGGCGGCACGGCGGGCCGCACTACGCTGAACGGCGAGGGCTTGCAGCATGAGGATGGCCATTCGCACCTGATGGCAGGTGCGATTCCGAACTGTCGCGCCTACGATCCGACGTTCTCGTATGAAGTGGCGGTGATCCTGCAGGACGGCTCGCGCCGCATGATGCAGGAACAGGAGGACGTCTATTACTACGTCACCGTGATGAACGAGAACTATGCGCACCCGGACATGCCGAAGGGTGTAGAAGCCGACATCATCAAGGGCATGTATCTGTTCAAGGATGGCGGCAAGGCGAAGAAGAACGAGTCGCGCGTGCAGCTGCTTGGCTCCGGCACGATCCTGCGTGAGGTAATCGCCGCGGCCGAATTGCTGGAGAAGGAATTCGGCGTAACCAGCGATATCTGGTCGTGCCCGAGTTTCTCCGAGCTGCGCAAGGACGGATTCGATGTCGAACGCTGGAACCGTCTGCATCCGCTCGACAAGAAGCCACGCAAGGCGCACGTGACCGCATGTCTTGAAGATCGCGCAGGACCTGCGGTCGTCGCGACCGATTACGTGCGCGAATACTCCGACCAGATCCGCGCGTTCATGCCGCTTGGCAAACGCTACACCGTGCTCGGCACCGACGGCTTCGGCCGCAGTGACACCCGTGCGCACCTGCGCGACTTCTTCGAGGTCGATCGCCACTGGATCGCGCACGCGGCCATCGCCGCGCTTGCCGACGAGGGCCAGATGAAGCCCGAGGATGTGGCGCGCGCGATCAAGGTGTGGAAACTCGACCCGGACAAACCCAATCCGACGACGGTCTGAGCGCACTTCAGCACGCGTGCCGATTTCATCTGATGGAGCCGTCATCCCGGCTCGGGCGAACGCCCGGCCTGTCCTGAGCACGTTGAAGGGTCGGGATGACGAATACGGAGGACTCTGCCGATGACCATGCTGCGCAGTTTCGTTTCTTGCTGCTGCGGTCTTGCGCTCGCACTCACAGGTTGCACATCCAATCCTGTGGCGACGTCGAGGACCACCATCGTGCCGCACGTCGGCCATGTGTTCATCATCGTGCTGGAGAACCAGCCCTTCGACACGACGTTCGGGGCGCAATCTCCGGCGCCGTATCTCGCCCATGAGCTCACCGCGCAAGGTGCGCTGCTGCGCCAGTATTTCGGCATCGGCCATTTGAGTCTCGACAACTACATAGCCTTGATCAGCGGTCAGGCGCCGAATTCAGCGACGCAGGCCGACTGTGGTGTATTCAGCGAGTTCGTGCCGAGCCAGGTCGCGCTCGATGCGGACGGCCAGTTGCGCGGCACGGGTTGCGTATACCCGACCTCCGTGAAAACCCTCGCCGACCAACTCGAAGCGGCCGGTCTGGACTGGAAAGGTTACATGGAGGACATGGGAAAGGATCCGGCGCGCGAAGCAGCGGCCTGTGGTCATGCTGCGATCGGAACGCAGGACGTGACCAATCGCGCGACACCGAAAGATCAATACGCCGACAAGCACAATCCCTTCGTCTATTTTCATTCGATCATCGATGATCCGCCGCGCTGTGAGCGCCATGTCGTAAATCTCGTTGGTTTAACCCATGATCTGCAACGCGTCGCGACCACGCCGAATTACGCGTTCATCACGCCGAGCCTGTGCCACGACGGCCACGACGCTCCGTGCAAGAACGGCGAGCCGGGCGGGCTGCTGTCAGCGGATGCATTCCTGCGCGATTGGGTACCGAGAATTTTGAATTCGCCTGCGTTCAAGCAGGACGGTCTGCTGGCGATCACGTTCGATGAAGGCATGCACGACAGCACCGCGTGTTGTGGCGAGCGCGGATTGACCGACGGCCCGGCGCCCGGCCTCGACGGCCCTGGCGGCGGCCGCATCGGTGCGGTCTTGATCGGACCGTCGATCAAGCCGGGCACAGTGTCGGATCAGCCGTACAACCACTACGCACTGCTGCGCTGGACCGAGGACAATTTCGGCCTGCGCCACTTGGGATACGCGGCTGCACCGCGTTTGGCGAGGGCAGATTTGACCCCGGTCCGAATGGATCGATAGCG
>JBDTWV010000475.1:0-2793 GCA_040006495.1 Dokdonella sp. | reverse complement strand
CAAATACGTCCTAGACGCCATCTCCCCCATCGCCGGCCCCGGTGTGCGGATCGAGATGACCGAAAGCTCCCGCCCCGCCGTCTTCCGAGCCGCCGATGATGAATCAGGCTACTACTGCATCATCATGCCTATGGCTCTGCAGTAGACCTCCGGAGATGGTTCCCCTTTTCCGGAGGAACCGTGGAGGAGAGGGTTTGGATGCTCACTGAAAGCTTCCGGAACCCCACCCTAACCGTCCCAAATGGGAGGGGACTTCACTGGTCGGCTACTATCCAACGCTCTCAAAAGCCGTCACCCCGTGCCGCGGGCGGGAATCTATTTGATCCGAAATCCATCGGCCAAACCCCACCCGCCGGCCGGCCCGCTAGCCACCGCCCCAACCTCGGCAACCACCCTCACATTCCCCAAGATCGTCGCCAACTCATCCGGGACCGCTCCCGGAGACCAATCGGCAAATTCCCGGCCCAGAAACCCGGTGTCCATACGGACCGCCAAGAAGTCAGGATGCACCAGGACATCGAGGAGGTAAGCCACATTCGTCTTCACACCCAGCACATGAAAATCTAAGAGGGCCGACCGAAGGCGCTCGATCGCCTGACCCCGATTCTCACCGTGGGCGATGACCTTGGCAATCAGAGAGTCATAAAATCGCGGAATCTCGCCACCCGCCGAATAGCCCGTGTCCACGCGAACCCCGGGCCCGCCGGGCAGAACTACACGTTCGATCCGACCGGCGCTCGGGGCGAAGTTTCGATCCGGGTCCTCGGCGTTGATCCGGCACTCGATCGCATGCCCCTCCCAGCGGATATCCTTCTGGCTGAAGGGCAGCTTCTCCCCCGCGGCGATCGAAATCTGGAGCTTTACCAGGTCCAGACTCGTGATCACCTCAGTGATGCAGTGCTCGACCTGCAGCCGCTTGTTCATCTCCAGGAAATAGAAGTCGCCGCGCCGATCCAGAAGGAACTCAACGGTGCCGGCATTGGTGTACCCGACGGAGCGCGCTGCGTTGGCAGCCGCCTCTCCGATGCGGCTTCGCTGGGCAGGCGAAAGCTGCGGAGCTGGGGCTTCCTCGACCAGCTTCTGATGGCGTTGGTTCTGGACGGAACAGTCGCGCTCGCCGAGATGGACAACGTGGCCGTGCTCGTCCGCCAGCACCTGGACCTCGATATGTCGGGGCTCCTCGACGAACTTTTCCATGTAGACGTCGGGGCTTCCGAATGACGCGACAGCCTCGTTTCGAGCGAGGTCCAGCTGACGTGGAAGCTCCTCCTCATTCTGGACGAGGCGAATGCCCCGGCCGCCGCCGCCGAGCGCTGCCTTGATCAGGACCGGGAAGCCGGCGCGGTGGGCAAACTCAATCGCCTCCTGTTCGCCTGTCACAATGCCGAGAGTACCGGGAATAACTGGCACGCGCGCCTGGCGCATCGATTCT
Source organism: Dokdonella sp. (assembly GCA_040006495.1). Taxonomy (GTDB): domain Bacteria; phylum Pseudomonadota; class Gammaproteobacteria; order Xanthomonadales; family Rhodanobacteraceae; genus Dokdonella_A. Next base: position 1,361 of record JBDTWV010000475.1, on the reverse strand, counting down.
TTCGCTGCCGCTTTATCGCCCATACGCTCCATGGCGGCCGCCGACGGTCCTATGAACTTCAGGCCGTGCGCCTCGCAGGCCTCGGCGAAACTGGGCCGCTCGGAGAGAAACCCGATTCCCGGGTGAACTGCGTCCGCGCCTGTAATAAGGGCAGCGCTTATGATATTGAGTGCGTGGAGATAGCTGTCCTTCGGAGGCGGCGGGCCGATACAGACGGATTCGTCGGCCAGATGAACGTGCAGAGAGTTAGCGTCCGCGACAGAATGGACCGCAACCGTCTTGATCTTGAGCTCGCGGCACGCGCGGATTATGCGAACCGCAATCTCGCCCCGATTGGCAATCAGTATTTTTTTGAACATCAGACAGTCCGATACATCCTCTCAGTAGTTTTCATGCCCGGGGTGCACGCAGTGGACGACGCCCGTTGCCGGGTCATACTGGTAGGGCTCCTTGCCGTCAGGGCAGGCGCGCAATTCAGGGGACAGCTCGCGCATTTCCGTAAGCGCGCCGGGGAACTTGGCGTCGCCATCACCCGCGCGTGAAGCCTCGATGCACTGGCGGACGCTGCGCAGGTTCTCCATGCAGACTACGTCCCGCGCGCGCTCGATTGGGGCATGGGCCTTGCCGGCCGGAGCGTTCTTGGAATGTCCGAGATAGACACCGTATGTGATTGAGCTGAGCACCACGATGATGGCGGCGACGACCAGGATCTCGATCAGGGAGAACCCTCTGCTCCGCGTGCGAACGCGCAACCAGTCTGTTGACACGGGGACCTCCTACCTGTGCACGGCCTTGAGGAAAATACTCGCAATATCTGACGCTGGGTCTGCGAGATGCACTATTCAGTTCGAATTTCGAACAGGGCCTGTCCGAATTCTACTGGATGACCGGCTTCGATGAAGATGTCAACGATGGTGCCGGTGGCCGGCGACTTGATCTCGGTGTTGATCTTCATTGCCTCGATTACGCCGACGACCTGGCCCTCGTTGACGCGCGCATTCAGCCCGACAAGCGGCTTAACATGTCCGAAGACGCCCACGAGCGGCGCCGTCACCAATACAGAGGGGTCTGCCCTCTCGATAACTTCGTCCGCTTCAGTGTCTACCACCTCCGCGTAATCGGTAGTATATGCGTAATCGGCATCGCTGAATTGCGTGACGGCTGTCGCCGCATGCGCGGATTTGCGGATGGTAATCCGTTGGCCTTCGTGTCGCAGGGTCAGTTCCCCGACATTCGACTCACGTACCATCTGTGCAAGCTGTTCTAGTTCCTGGATATCCATGAGCCTCCCGGAGCCCTATTTCAACGCCGAATGCGGACCGTCAAATCTTGATCTTGAAGCAGGCAAACTCCAGTACGCG
>JBDTWV010000474.1:0-2795 GCA_040006495.1 Dokdonella sp. | reverse complement strand
TCGCAGGATGCGATCGGAAGTGATGTCGGCGTGATCCTGATCGCGCTGCTCAACGCTACGAGGGATTTCGCGATGCCCGCCATTCCGACGGGCTCTCACGTTATGGAAAACACGCCATGCCAACGCAGTGGCTTACCCTTGCTCGGGTTCAACAAAACCCGGCGGCTTGTCCGCCCCTTCGCCGAACAGGTACTTTTCCAGTTCGGCTGTGAGGAACACACGCGTTTTCGCATCGAGCGGGTTCAGGCGATTTTCGTTGATCAGCATGGTCTGGTGGCCAAGCCAGCTCTGCCAGGCTTCTTTCGAGACGTTCGCGTAGATGCGCTTGCCGAGTTCGCCCGGCCACGGTGCGAAAGCGAGTCCCTCGGCTTCTTTGTGCAGTTTCACGCAGTGGACGTTGCGGCTCATTGGATTTCCTCCATCGATTCGAGCAGTTTGCGTACCGGCGCTGGCAGGCCGATCGTGGACAGGTCCGCGATCGCGTACCAAGCGTAATCGGGTGCATCGGCGACTTGCGTCGTGTCTGGCGTGCCGGTGAACAGGTGCGGGGTGACGTGCAGATGATAGTGGCTGAATGTGTGCACGAAGCTTTGCAACGCGCTTTGGCCGGTGGCGTGCACCGCATAGCGTTCGCACAAACGGATGTTGGCGCTCGCTGCGTCTTCGACTTCCGGCAAGCTCCACAAGCGCGCCCAGACGCCGGTCGGCGGACGACGTTCGAGTAGCACGCGACCACCTGCGTCGCGCACGATCAGCATCGTCGTCGCGCGCGTCGGCATGTCGCGTTTTGGCTTCGCCTCCGGCAGGACGCCCGTCAGTCCGTCGCGCAATGCAATGCACCCGTCAGCCACCGGGCAGCGCGTGCATTGCGGACGTGTGCGCGTGCACAAGGTTGCGCCAAGATCCATGATCGCTTGCGTGTAATCGGCGACGCGCTGATGCGGGGTATGGGCGTCGGCGAATTGCCAGAGAGTCCGCTGCGCTGCCGGCATGCCAGGCCAGCCACGCACGCCGTGCCAGCGCGCGAGTACGCGGCGTACATTGCCGTCGAGAATGGCGTGACGTGCGCCGAATGCCTGGGCAAGGATCGCGGCAGCGGTCGAGCGACCGATGCCGGGCAGCGCGGACAACGCATCCATTTCACGCGGAAGGTCGCCGCGATGTTGTTCGATGCATATCTTCGCGGCGCGCTGCAGGTTGCGCGCGCGGCTGTAGTAGCCCAAGCCCGACCACAGCGCGAGCACTTGATCTTCAGGCGCCGCAGCAAGGTCCGCGAGAGTGGGCAGTGCGACAACGAAACGGTCGAAGTAGCCCATTACCGTGCGCACTTGGGTCTGTTGCAACATGACCTCGCTGAGCCAAACTCGGTAGGCGTTGCGTGCATGTTGCCAAGGTAGATCCTTGCGGCCGTGTTGGTCGAACCATGCGAGCAGGGCGGATGCGAAAGCGTCGCTTTGGTCGAGCCTACGCATGCTCACGGCGGCTGCGATGCGCCGGACTTTGCATCATCACTGCGAAGTTCGACGTGAACGTCATCGAGTCGCGTGTTCCCAAATTGCAGCGTGGCCGCGTCCGCGCTGCCGCCGAGTGGTGGAATTAACGATCCTGCGCCGATGCTCGCAAACCACGCCGCAAGATCGCCGCTGTTCGCGAATGCGATGGTCAAACCTTGTGCAACGGGTTTGCCCGCAGACGTCACCGTTCCATCTTCGACCCGCAGCGCGAAATGAACCTTCGGCGGCGCCACGCTGGTCGGCGGCCGCGCGGCGAGCCACGCATTCAGCGCGTCCAGGTCGAGCGTCGGTTTGACCAGTTCGATGCGTTCGATGTCATAACTATCGGCCCACAACGTGTGCCAAGGCACGACTGCGCGCAGTGTCTGTGCGCGCAGCAAGGTGCCTTGTGCGCCGTGCGCTTTCAGCGTGGGGCGCGGCAAGGTCACGCTAAGTCGCGGAAAAAATCCGAAGCTCCCCGTGCCATCGATGACGAGGTCGGCGCCGAGCGCGCTCTGCGCTTGCGCGACCAGCCATGCGCTGATCTGCTCAGGGCGCGTGTAGTGGCGCACCGTAAGGAACGCTGCGCTGCCCACCACCACAAGTGCGAACAGTGCGATGCGCCAGCGATGCCTGCGTGCAGGCCGCGTCTTGTCGGGCTCAGGCATGGCCACCGAGCGTTGCCGGCAGCAGTCCATCGACGAAAGCAACCGCATCGAACACGCGCAGGTCCTCGACACTTTCACCCAGCCCGACGTAGCGGATCGGCAGCCCGAACTCGCGTGCGAGCGCGAACACGATGCCGCCTTTGGCGGTGCCGTCGAGTTTGGTCACGACCAGGCCAGTGACGCCGATCGATTGCTGGAACTGGCGCACCTGGCTGATCGCATTCTGACCCGTGGTGCCATCGATCACGAGCAGTGCCTCATGCGGCGCATCGGCGTCGAGCTTGGCCAGCACGCGGCGGATCTTTGCCAATTCATCCATCAAACCCGATTGCGTGTGCAGGCGTCCGGCGGTGTCGGCGATCAGCACGTCGGTGCCGCGTGAGCGTGCAGTCTGCAGTGCGTCGAAGATCACGCTGGCCGAGTCCGCGCCGGAACCCTGTGCGATGACCGGCACCTGATTGCGCATGCCCCACGCCTGCAATTGCTCGACTGCGGCGGCGCGAAAGGTGTCGCCGGCGGCGAGCAGCACTACGCGGCCTTCATTGCGGAAACGCCACGCGAGTTTGCCGATCGTTGTGGTCTTGCCGACGCCGTTGACGCCGACCAGGAGCAGCACGAACGGCTTGCGTCCGCT
>JBDTWV010000473.1:0-2804 GCA_040006495.1 Dokdonella sp. | reverse complement strand
CGGGTGAGGCGGCCGCGTTGCTTCTGCATGACGTCGACGACGAGGAGTCGCTGTTGCGTGATGACGTCGGCTACCGCCAGGAGTCAGCCACTCGTGGCGAGTGCTTGTTAGCAGAGCGATGTTGCCGCGCGAGCAGCCGAACTTGCTGAAGGCGTGTGCACCCTTGATGTCCGCCAGCGCGAACTCTCAGGACCGACGGCCGCAGCGTGCGATCGTGGACCGGATTCGCCAACTCCGCGAGCCCGTGCACAGTCGGCTTCGTCCCGGCGGCTGTTGATGGTTGAGAAATCGCGCGTGTGCCGGCTTGCCCACCGCTGTCCTTGGCGCAACCGTACCTTCCACGTCCGCGTTCGCGCGTTTGCTCCCCGGTATGCCAGTCAATTGCTGGGGATGAACAGCGGCGTGGCACCTCTCCGGCGGACGGTGCAGCGTGCCGCTTTCTATTTCCCGATGCGGGTCAATGCTTCGCCGGAATGATGAACAACGGCAGGTTCATCGGGATGATGATCATGCTGCTTGATCGAATACATCGTGTTGGCCGCCGTAGTGCCGTGCTTGTGAACGCCGGTCACGGTGCCGTGACCGATCGCGCTGCGGTAGTGCCAAGATACGACGCTACCGTTGGGTATCGTCTCGAACGACGCGGCTTTCTTGGGTGCTTTCTTGGTAGGCATGACATTTCCTCATCGTTGATGACTCAAGGTCTGCGCACGCAGCCACCGCAACCGGCGGGGCGGCAATTTCCAGACAACCGGCGATCAGGGCAAAACCATCCGTCGTCAGGATCGCTTAACTATCCTCGCTGGACCGATTTTCCTCTGTGCGTCAGCGTACGGACAATAGAACCCAACAAGGAGCCTAGTGAAGAGAACGAGGAGATCCATGATGACCACATCGGCCGATCCCGATAGCGAACCAACCGCGCGACGTCAGCTCAGCGGCAGGCCAGAATCTGCGGAAATCGCAGAAACACAGTGTCACGAGTTGGCTCGCCGAAGCGTAATCGAACACACCGAAGCGTTGCTCGACGAGGCGCTCAACGAGACTTTTCCCGCCAGCGATCCGGTCGCCATCACCACGCGGAATCACACCTCGAAGTGACGCAGATGGCGGCGCAGTAGATGCTCGAGGTGGCGAAATTTAAGAGAGGGACCAAGGGCATTGCCATGAAAACCCCCGCGAGTATCGCCAAGCATCCGATCCATCCCATGCTGGTCAGTTTTCCGATCGGACTATGGATCTTCTCCCTCGCCCGCTGTTTGGTTCACGGTCGCGTTCTACACGATGGTTGGCGGATTCAGAGGCGCACAGGCGGCGACGGTGCCGGGTTTCATCGATCTGCTGTACTACAACGGCGGCCTCCCGCCAGTGAAGAAAATCGCTTTGACGCACATGGCGATAAATTTGAGCGTGGGGGTGTTGTACGCGGTGAATATCTGGCTGCGCATCCAAGAACCGACAAGCATTCAAGTACCCGTCCTCCTTTCGACGATTGGGGTGTGCGCAATTGCCGTCTCGGGGTGGCTCGGCGGTCAGATGGTACACGTCTATGGCGTGGACGTAGAAGGCCGCGAACAACTCCCGATCGCCTGGCGGGCAAGCAACATTTCCGGAGCATGACATGAGCGAAGACAAACCTGAATTGGGCGGCCCCGACCTTGCACAAGGCGTCGATGTCGCAACGATCCCCGATAGCGGGATGCTGCTCGGTCACGCGCACGGCGAACCGGTGTTGCTGGTCCGGCGTGGCGAAGAGATATTCGCGATAGGCGCCACCTGCACGCATTATGGCGCCCCGTTGGTGGACGGACTGCTGGCCGACAACACGATTCGTTGCCCGTGGCACCACGCCTGCTTCCGTCTCGACACAGGCGAGGTTGAACGTGCGCCGGCGCTGTGCGCGGTGCCGGTGTGGCGCGTCGAACTGGTGCGCGACGAGGTGCGCCAAGACACTCCAGCCGAACAGAACGTCAACATCGTATTCGTGCGTGAAAAGCTGCAACGCTCACGTCGCAGCAAGAAGGCGACGACCACTGCATCCGACACGCCGCAATCGATCGTGATCGTCGGCAGCGGCGGCGCGGGCAATGCGGCCGCGCTGATGCTGCGCGAGGAAGGATACGCAGGTGCGGTCACGATGCTGAGTGCCGACCAATCGCCTCCTTACGACAGGCCTAACCTCTCCAAGGGGACGCTCGCCGGTACTGGCGACGCCGTGGTCACGCCCGCGCCCACGCTGTCGTTCTACTGGGAACACAACATCGACCTGCGCTTGAACACGCGCGTCGCCCGCATCGACATCGAGGGCAAACGGATCGAACTGGGCGACGGTAGCGCGTGCGACTATGACAGACTGCTGCTCGCCACCGGCGCTGATCCGGTGCATCTCGACTTGCCCGGCGCCGGTTTGCCGCACGTGCACTATTTGCGTAGCCGGGCCGATTGCGACGCGTTGATCGCCAGCGCACAGAATGCGAAATGCGCGGTCGTGATCGGCGCAAGCTTCATCGGTCTGGAAGTCGCCTCAGCCTTGCGTGCGCGCAAGCTCAGCGTTGACGTGGTCGGCCGCGAAGCGATACCGATGGAGAATGTTCTCGGTGCCGAGGTCGGCGGGTTCATCCGTCGTCTGCACGAACAGCATGGCGTGGTGTTTCATCTGGGCGCCTCACCAGCGTCGATCGACGCGACCGGTGTGACCCTCGACAACGGCAAACGGCTCAACGCCGATCTCGTGGTGATCGGCATTGGTGTCAAGCCGAACATTGCGCTGGCACAAGAGGCCGGTCTCGCGATCGATCGTGGCG
>JBDTWV010000472.1:0-2804 GCA_040006495.1 Dokdonella sp. | reverse complement strand
CGCGCCTCAATCTGCACCTGCAGCGGCACCACATCGAGCTTCTTGATCGCCGACTCGATGCGATCCCATTCGACAGGCATGGCCTGGATCATCAGCTGATTGTTTTCCTCGATGGCCGAGATGCGGATGTCGGAATCCTTGCTCGCGCCCGCCGCAGGGGTGGCGGCGGCCGGCGCTGCGGCCGGCGCGGCTTTTTCCTGCGTCGATTGCGGGCGCAATGAATTCATCCCACCCCTGCCGCCGCCCGCTCCGCCGGTGCTACCTAGCGTAGTCGGACGCAAGCCCGGGCCGACGTTGCCCGACGTGCTGCTGCGACGCGACGTACCACTGGTGCCGAGGAAAATCTGGCTGAGATAGTCGGCCAAGTCGGCCGCTTTGAGATTCTTAACATTGTATACATAAAGCTGTGTCGAGTTCTCTGCGCCGCCGCGATCGAGGCGGTACAGCCATTCCTCGGCCTGCTTCAGGTATTCGCGCTGCGGCGTGATCACGACCATCGCGTTGGTCTGCTCGATCGGCATGAAGCGGAACATGCCGGCCAGCGGCGATTCGCCCGCTGTTCCGAAAATCTTCTCCAGATCCGGCAGTAGCTTGGCGACCTCGACATGCTGCAACGTGAACACGCCGACCGACATGCCCTTGAGCCAGTCGACATCGAAGGTGTTGATCGTGCGCTGATAGTTGTCGAGTTCGGACGGGTTGCCGGCGAGCACGAGCAGGCTTCGATTCGGATCGATGCTGACGAACGCATCAGCCTTCGCGTACGGTTTCAACAGCGTCGCCATCTGACTGGCTGATACGTATTTCAACGGAAAGATGCGCAGGGCGTAGCCTGGCTGCTGGCTGGCGCCGACGCGCGGGGTCAGCTTGCCCGGAATCGCGTCTTTTGATTGCAGCACGATATATTGGCCGCCTTCATGCACCAGCGCATTGCCCGTCCACGACAGCAGCATTTCGAGCACGGGCATTGCATCTTCGCGACGGATCGGGCGCGCGGTCGAATAGGTGACGTTACCGCCGACGCTGGGTGCGATTGTGTAATTCTCCTGCAGCATGTCGCCGAGGATCGCCTTGACCACCGCCTGAATCGGCTGGTTCTCGAAATTGAAGGTGACTTGGCCTTCGCCACCAGTGTCCTTCGCGACCGGCTGCACATTGAAAAATTTGCTGGTGCCGACCTGGATTTCCGGCTTGGGTGGCGGCCGGTTGAGATTCTTGTCTGATCCGATCGCGATACCGTCGAAGTCGCTCGGCGCGGTTACGGGCGCCGGCTTCAGAATTGTATCCGGAGTCAGGATGTCGGAATTCGCGGGTTTCTTGTTCACCGCGGGCGTGGTCGCGCAGCCGGTCAGCAGCGCGATGCCGCAAACCATCAGCAGGGTGGTCAATCTCGATCGCACGGGGCTCACTCCATTACTTCTTGTTCGGTTGCGCGGGCTTCTGGCCCGCGCGCAGACGTTCTGCATCTTCACGCATTTGCTTGCGCCGTTCCTCGATGCGCCGGGCTAGATCGGACCCGGCATCGGGTGTTTGCACGCCTGCACCTGGATTCGGACGGGTGTTGTTCGCCCCCGGTGGGGCATTGGGACGTGGCGGCGAACCCGGCACCGGCCGCAACGGCTTGTTGCCTGCCGGCTGCGCTGCAGAGGCTGCCGTCTCCAGTTCCACTTCCGTCGTTTCGTTGCTGGCATTCCTGAAGACGACTCCACGCGGCTTGACCTCGACCAGCGTCCAGCTGGATTGATCGCCCTCCAAGGGCATTCCGACCTTCAAGGCAATCGCTTGGTTCCGTGCCTTGTCCTGCAGCATCGCGATGCGCACATGGTTCTTGTCGTCGAGGATCACTCCGGTCAACGCCACATTCAACGGCGACGGTGGCGGCGTGTCGCCGCCCTCGGCTGCGTCGAGCGGAGTCGGCGTGCGGTCCTCGTTGAATAGCGGATGCGCGGCGATGTCCGCGAACGCACTTTCCGGCGGCAGCTTGAGCGGCTTGCCATCGATCGTGCCAAGTGGCGCGTGCACCGCGTCGCCCTCGCCGTTCGCAGTCCAATAATGGCCCCGGCCAAGACCGGCATATTGCATGATGGCCAGCAGCAGCAAGGCGGCGCCGGCGCCGATCAGCGCCTTCGTTGTGAGTCGCGCGGCACGGACGTTCATTTTGTCTTGCCTGGCTGGCGCAGGTAACCCGACACGTTGAATCGTACATCGAGCGGCGGCGGCGCAATTTTCGCTCCGGGCGGCGTGTAACTTTGCTGGCGATAGATCATGACCTGATCGACGAACAGATAGGGCTTGCCGTTTTCAAGGTCGTAGAGAACCGCGGCGAGCGGTTCCAGATCGCAGCGCAAGCGCGCCTGCACGGTGACCCGCTTGTAGAGTTCCTCTTCGCCGCCGTTGTAGCTTTGCGTACTCACGGTCTGGCAACGCTTTTCGTCCTTGGCGTGATCACTCATCGCCTGCTTGATGCGCTGGATCAACGCTGCCGACGCCGCATTCGCATCGGTCTCGGCCAGGAACGCCTGATTGCCCTGTTCATACGCCTTGACCTCAGCCAGGCGTTTTTCGATCGCAGGCTTCTCCGAAGTGGTCTGGCGGAAACGCAATTGTTGTTCGCGCAGATCACGCATGTCGGCGCTGTACTGCAACTGCGGCGCAACGAACCACCAGTGCACGCCGATCAGATAGATCAGCATCAGCACGATCAGGAGCAATACCACCGCGAGGAAGCGACCGTCCTTGGGCTGGAACCGGCTTGCCTTCAATGTCCGCCCCCCACCTTGGCCTTGGGCGTACCTTCAGCGGCC
>JBDTWV010000471.1:0-2809 GCA_040006495.1 Dokdonella sp. | reverse complement strand
GATCGATGCGGCGCTGGCGGCGGCCGGCGTGGCAGCACCGCTGGTCGATGGCTTGCGCAAAACATCACCGGAAGCGCTTGCCGTCGTGCGGCGCGTGATGCGCGAGGAAAACCTGCGCTTGACCGAAGCGCTGCAGGCCACCGACACCCGCGCGACTTCGATTCTGACTGGCGTGTTCGAGGCTGAACTGCTGGGTCGGCGCAAATACGGACTGGTGGGTCGCGTCGCGCGCGTGCAGCTCGAAGCGATCCACGCCAGCGTCGCCGCCGGTTCGATTCCAGTCATCGCAAGCCTCGGCGAAACTGTCGGCGGGCAGATCCTCAACATCAATGCCGACTTCGCCGCGAACGAGCTGGTCAAGGCGCTGGTGCCCTACAAGATCGTGTTTCTCACCGCGACCGGCGGCGTGCTCGATGACGATGGGTCCGTGATCGATTCGATCAACCTGCGGACCGAATACGCCGGCCTGATCGCGCAACCGTGGCTGCATTCGGGGATGCGCGTGAAGATCGAGCAGATCCATGACCTGCTCACCACGTTGCCGCTGTCCTCATCGGTATCAATGACCACGCCGCAGGAGCTTGCGCAAGAGTTGTTCACGCATCGCGGCTCGGGCACGCTGATCCGATGCGGAGAAACAATTCGCCGCCATGTGCGCTGGACGGGCATCGACCGCGAGCGGCTCGCAACGCTGATCGGTACCAGCTTCGGGCGCCCACTCACCCGCGACTACTTCGAACGCACACGGTTGGATCGTGCTTTCATTTCAGAGAACTACCGCGCTGCATTGGTGCTGACGCGCGAGGAAGGCATCGCGCACCTCGACAAATTTGCAGTCGCCGACGACGCGCAGGGTGAAGGACTCGGGCGCGCCGCGTGGCAGGTCATGCGTGCCGAAACGCCACAACTATTCTGGCGTTCGCGGCCCGACAATCCGATCAACACGTTCTATTTCGACGAGGCTGATGGATGCGTCAAGGGTGAGCGCTGGAACGTGTTCTGGTATGGCATCGACGACTGGGACACGATCGCGCGCTGCGTGGCACACAGCCGCTCGCGGCCGGCGACACTGAAGCCGGAGGCGGCATGAACAAGCAGGACATCACCGTCGGCATCGTCGGTGCGCGCGGCCATGTTGGCGTCGAACTGATGCGTTTGCTGCATGCGCATCCGCGATTCCGGATTGCCTTTGCTAGTTCGCGTGAGCTGGCTGGCCAACCGCTGTCAGCACTCGATCCTGTGCTCGGCGACGGCGTCCATTGCACGTCGCTTGATCCCGCCGCTGTCGCTGCGCGGAATGCAGATGTCGTGGTTTTGGCGCTTCCCAATGGCATGGCGGCTGCATACGTCGAGGCGATCGCGACGGCTGCTCCACAAACTGTAATCCTCGACCTTTCAGCGGACTATCGCTTCGACGAGGACTGGCATTACGGACTGCCGGAACTCGTGAGCCTGGGTGGTGCCGGCGAGCCGCAGCGAGCGAAGCGCATCAGCAATCCAGGCTGCTACGCGACCGCGATGCAGTTCGCGATCACGCCGATGCGCGCTGATCTTGCTGGCCCGGTGCAGTGCTTCGGCGTATCCGGCTATTCGGGCGCCGGCACCACGCCGTCGGACAAAAATGACCCGGCCAAGCTTCGCGACAACCTGATGCCCTACGCACTCGTCGACCATTTGCACGAGCGCGAAGTCGCGCATCGGCTCGGCCATGCGATCGAGTTCATGCCGCACGTCGCTGCGCATTTCCGTGGTATCACGTTGACCGCGAACCTGCATTTGGCGCAGCCGATCACACGTGATGTCGTCATGGATCGCTACCGTGCGTTCTATGCGCATGCTGCTTTGGTCAACGTCCAGAGCGAGGCACCCTGGGTCAGTGTGATCGCCAACCGGCACGGCGCAATCCTCGGCGGCTTCGCGCTTGATTCGACCGGAACGCGACTGGTCGTGGTCTGCGTACTCGACAACCTGCTCAAGGGTGCCGCAACGCAGGCACTGCAGAACCTCAATCTCGCCTTCGGGCGGCCGCAACTGGAAGGCATCACGCCATGACCGAACCTCTATGGAAGAAGCCCAGTAGCCAAGGCCTGCCTCGCACCGAGCTCGATCAGGCAATGCAACGGTTTACCGCGGGTGACGACGTTCTGCTCGACCGCGAGTTTTTCTTGCACGACATCCGCGCCAGTCGCGTGCATGTGGAGGGACTGCAGCGCATCGGCGTCCTCAATCGGGAAGAAGCGAACGCGCTGGACGCCGAACTGGCTGCCCTCGCCGAAGACTTCGCCTCCGGCGTATTCGTTCTGGACGCGCAGCACGAAGACGGACACTCGGCGATTGAGCTTCGCCTCACCGAAAGGCTCGGCGACGTCGGCCGCAAGGTGCATACGGGTCGTAGTCGCAACGACCAAGTGCTGGTCGCAACGCGCCTGTGGCTGCGCGAACGCCTGCAGTCGCTGCAGGCACTGTGCGTCTCGATCGCCGAGGCGTGCCTGCTGCGCGCGCAGTCGGAAGCCTTGCCGATGCCCGGTTACACGCACCTGCAACACGCCGTCGTGTCGTCGACTGCGATGTGGCACGCCGCTTTTGCTGAAACCTTCATCGATAACGCGGTGCTCGCACGCGACTCCTATGCGTGGATCGATGCGAATCCGCTCGGCACCGCCGCGGGATACGGCGTGAACCTGCCGCTGGATCGCGACCACAGCACGAGCTCGCTAGGGTTCGGCCGCATGCAGGTCTCGCCTATTTACGCGCAACTCTCACGTGGCAAATTCGAGATTGCTGCGCTGCACGCACTCGGTGCCGCCAT
>JBDTWV010000470.1:0-2809 GCA_040006495.1 Dokdonella sp. | reverse complement strand
TCGGCCGGGACCACGCCGGCGAGTCCGCGCTGCATCAGATCGAGCGCGATGGTGCTCTCGCCGAGCCGAGCGTAGAGCGTTGCAAGCAGGCGCTGCATGCTCTGCAGCAACGTTTGGTCACCATGCGTATCGAGTTTGGCCTGCGCCGCGTCGAGCAGCCTGCGCACGCTGACTTGGCGACTGAGCGTGTTTTCCGGCGCGGCGGCGGAAAACGCGTCGCTGAGAAAATCCAGTGAGGCGCGTGCGCGCGCCGCGTCGCGCTCGGATGCGCGCAACGCTTGCTGGGTCGTCGTCTCGGCGAGCAGCGCGCGGTCGCGTTCGCGGTCGAGGCGCCAGATGAACGCGCCGAGTACGGCGGCCGCGAAAAGCGTCGCGGCGAAGCCCAGGCGATGGCGCGCGACGAATTTCCGCAACCGATAGGTGCGCGTCCAGCGCGCCGCGCGCACCGGTCGCCCTTCACGGTAGCAGCGCAGGTCGGCGCGCAATTCCGCAGTTCCGGCGTAGCGGTGCTGCGGATCGATTTCGGTGGCGCGAGCAAGGATTCCGGCCACATCGGCATCCAATGCCAAGGCAATGATCGGTGACTCGCGCTGTTCGTTCGGCTGGCGCTGGCCGGTCAGCATCTCGCGCAGCAGCACGCCAAGGCTGTAGATGTCACTGGCGGTGGTGATCGCGCCGCCCTGCTCCTGCTCGGGGCTGGCGTAGCCGCGACTGAATACGCGCGTCGACGTGTCGTTGGCGCCATCGCTCGATTCGAGCAGGCGTGCGACGCCGAAGTCGAGCAGCTTGACGGTGCCATCAGTGCTGACCAGCACGTTGGCCGGCTTGATGTCGCGATGCACGATGAGGTGGCGGTGCGCGTGTGCCACCGCGTCGAGCATGGTTTCAAACAGGGCCAGCCGATCACGCAGGGTCGGTGCATGCCGCGCGACATGTTCGAGCAGCGGTTCGCCATTGACCAGTTCAATCGCCAACCACGGTTGGCCTTGGGTGGTCTCGCCGCCATCGAGCAGGCGTGCGATGTTCGGATGGTCGAGGCCCGCCAACATCTGACGCTCCTGGCGCAAGCGGCGCGCACCGTCGAGCGTCGGAAAACCGCGCAGCAGCTTGATTGCAACCTGACGCACGAAGTTGCCGTCGGCGCGTTCGGCGAGGAACACCGTGCCCATGCCGCCGGCGCCAATCTCGCGCAACAGCCGGTACGGGCCAAGACGTTCGCCATCGTGCGCATGCAGGCGCCGCGCGCCATCGGCAATCGCGCGGCCCAGCGGATCATCGTCTTCTGCGTCCGCAATCAACATGCGTTCAAGACGCAGGCGCGCGTCATCGTCGAGTGCGAGTGCCGCGAGTTGCTCGCGCCACTGCGCAGCGGACACCAGGCGCAATCGCTCGAAGTGTGCTTCAAGCTCGGAGAGCGAAGGCGATTTCATGCTTCGAGAGCGGTACGCAGCCACGCGCGTGCGAGACGCAGGTCACGATCGACGGTGCCTTCGGACACATCCAATGCCGCGGCCACTTCGACGCGACTCAAACCGCCGAAGTAGACCAGTTCGATCATCTGCGCGCGGCGTGCGTCGGTCGTGCCTAGATCGTTCAACGCAGTATCGATGCGGATCAGGTCGGAGTCACTGTCGCTGCTGGAGATGTCATACGCGTCGGCCAGATCGACATGTTCGGCGCCGCCACCGCGTTTGATCGCCAGGCGCTGGCGCGCCGCGTCGACCAGCACCTGGCGCGTCGCCTGCGCGGCGACATGGAAGAAATGGCGGCGATTTTCCCAGCCAGCATCGGTGCCGAGCAGGCGAATCAGGGCTTCGTGGGCGATGTCGGTGGCGCTCAGCGTCGCGCACGGCATCTGCCGCAACGATTGCGCTGCGATCGCGCGCACGTTCGCGTAGACGCGCTCGATCAGTGCCTCGCGCGCGGCCACGTCACCATCGCGCCAAGCCGCGATCAGGCGAGTGACGTCGTGTTCAGCGATGGTATTCATCGGCACGGATGCGCGGCGAAAAACGTTGGCCAGCCATGTGCCGCACCGGCCGGCGCAAGGCGGTGACGTTCGCGATGAGGGTTTTGCCCTTCAAGTTGCGTAACAGTCATGGTCTGCACTGGAATCTGAATGAAATCATGATACGCCAACTCCCGATCCTGCTGATTTCGATCGCCTGCGCCAGCATTGCCGCGGCGCAGGTGCCCTCCCGCTTGGCTAATCCGTGGGCCCCGGGTCCGGACCCCGCGAGCGTATTCCAGCCCGACGCGATCCTTCCCTGGTACAACGGCGTCTTCGTCAACATCGGCAACGACATCGCCTGCCTCAGCGATCCGCCGATCAATGAGATCCGCGTTCAGGGCTACACCGGGTTCTCGCTGGTGCCCCCAAACTACACGCCGGCGGTTGGCGAGGTGTTCTACACGCATCTGATCCTCAGCCACCCGGGCAATCCCTGCGCCGGCAGCGCAGTGGCTATCGAATTGCTGCTGCCCGCCGGCATCGCGCCGGCGAATTCGACCGATAATCCTGCGTTCTGCTTCGCGGTCTCGGGTATCAGCAATCAGTTGATCAACCTCGGCAATGATGCCGGCTACGGCTGTCCGCAAACCTACGCCCAAGGATTGCAGGGCCGCGCCGTGATTCCGCCGCACGGTGGGGTTGGCGGCAGCGGCGCCTGGGGCATGGCGCGCGGGTTCTGGATTGAACTGCTGATCCCGTTGCAGGCGAGCCAGCCGCAGTCCGGCAACAACTCGATTGCGTGGCGGGTCAATCCGGATATCGGCGTGGTCGGCTATCCGGCGGTACCGGTTCTGGTCA
>JBDTWV010000469.1:0-2810 GCA_040006495.1 Dokdonella sp. | reverse complement strand
AAAGGCCACCATCCGCGCGATGTCGTCCGGGTCGGCAAAGCGGCCCATGGGAATGCGCGATTCGCCCCGCCTTTGCGCTTCATCCTCGGAGACTCCCTGCTCGGCGGCCTCGAGCGCCAGCGCTTCCTTGACCCGGCTCGTCATCGTGGCGCCCGGGTTGATGGCGAGCACGCGCACGCCGCGTTTCGCATAGGCGTTGGCCAGACCGGCCGTGGCCAGCATCAGCGCGGCGTTCGCGGCGCCGCCGGCGATGTGGTGGACTCCGGCCACCTTGCCGCCAGAGCCGATGATATTGACGATGACGCCTCGCCCGCGTGCTGCCATTCGCTTGATCACCGGGTCGACGACGTGCATGGTCGTGAAGTATTTCGCATCCATCGTCTCGTGCCATGCCTTGGGGTTCAGCGTCTCGGGCGCGTAACGTTTTGCGGCGCCAGCAGAAGTGACCAGCACGTCGACGGCGCCGAGGTCCGATTCGACGGCTTCGACCACACGCGCGGCCTCGTCAGCGCTTCTCAGGTCGGCCGCATAGGTCGCCACGGTCAGGCCGGCAGTGGCGAATGATTTCTGCGCCTCGCGCAGATGCTCGGCCGAGCGCGATACGATCGCGACGCGCGCACCCTCGAGCGCAAGCAATCGCGCACACGCGAAGCCGATGCCCTTGCTGCCCCCGGTCACGAGCACGATTTTGCCCTCGAGTCCTAGTTTCATTGCGATTCCTCCAGAGTCGATTTGCGCGAAACGATGCCGCCGATGAGCCCACGCGCAACCAGCGCGCCGCAATGATACGTCAGCAGCGCCAGCGCCAATCCGGCGAGCAACGAGGCGCCGACGATGCCCCAGTCGATTGCTGTCGCGCCGCGCCCGGAAAGAGTGCCCACGAGTCTGAACAGATCGTCGCTGCGCCACTGTTCCGGCTGGCGCGAGGGGTCGAGCGCGTGAACCAGCCGGGTGACAACAATCGACCCGGCCTCGTAGTAGTCGCCGGTGATCGAGATGAACGGCGCCAACGCGATCGGCAATGCGGCGCCGATCATCAACGGGCGCGCAACCGGGTGCCTGACCGGTTGCGCGGCACGCCGCAGCAGGGGAACCCCGAGCGCGATCGTCAGCACATAGGGCGCCAGCACCGTCGCCAGGTACACGATGTCGCTGCCTTGCGTGTCGAAGCCAGTGAGTTGCCCCGCATAGGCCGAGCCGGACACGACGAACGGAACGATCCGCGCGAGCAGCGCGCCGCCATATTCCGGCGCGATTTCGAGTCGCGTCACCGTGCCACCGGCCCAAATACAGCCGTACGCGTGCAGCAACTCGTGCAGTGGCACATAGATAAACCAGGTGACGACCAACGCCGCGACAACGATCAGCCACGACACCGCGTGTCGGGTAGCGAGCGCATCGAGCGCGCGAACATAATCGCGAAAGGGGACGAGCATGACCTGGACCATCAGTCGGCGCACGACGTGTTTTCCGCGGGAACGCAGAGCCCGGCGAGCAGCGGGCGCAGAGCGTTCCACGCTGTCAGCTTGTCCGCGTAGGCCAGCGTGTAGGCAGGAGAAGACGAAGGCAGTACCAGTGTCGCGTAGCCGAGCGCCGCGATCCGCGGCGCAGCCGTGCCCGCCTTCTTGCCGTTCAGCGCGACAATCGAAAGGCCTGGCGCATGCTCGCGCAGCCAGGCGAACTGTGACAGCGATGCATTGCGAATATCGCCGTCGAGGCTGCCTGCGCGCTCACAGTCGGTGATGATGTCCCAGACGCCGATGTGCAGTTTACCCAGCCGTTGCAGGCGTTTGGCGTAGGGGAGATCGGCCAGCGGCACGGACAGCACGTCGCCCAGCAGCCGCCAGAACTGGTTGCGCGGATGCGCGTAGTACTGCGCCTGGCGCAGCGACTCTTCGCCGGGGAAACTTCCCAGCAACAGCACCCGCGCATTCGCCGGAACGACTGGCGGCAGCCCGCGCTTTACCAGTCGCGCGGCCATTGGTGCAGGCGCCACGCATAGTCCGCGACAAGCCCGGCAAACACCACAAAGCCGAACCAGTTGTTGTGCCGGAACGCCTTGAAGCTGGCCTTTGGATCGCGGTCGCGAATCAGGTAGATGTGATACCCGGCGATGGCGGTGGCGACGAGCAGTCCGGCGTAGTACAACGCGCCAAGCCGCAACCAATAACCGACCACGGCAAACAGCACGATCGCCAGCGCATAGCTCAGCATGATGGCGATCAGCACGAAGCGGCCGAACGTGATCGCCGAGGTGCGGATGCCGATCCGGATGTCGTCGGGGTAGTCGGCCAGCGCGTATTCAGTGTCGTAGGCGATGATCCAGAAGAAATTTCCGGCGAAGAGCAGCCAGGCGATCGGTGGGAGGCTGTTGGTCATTGCAGCGAACGCCATGGGTATGCCGAAGCTGAACGCGATGCCCAGATACGCCTGCGGGATGCTGAAGTAGCGCTTGGCGAACGGATAGCTAGCCGCGATCAGCACCGCGGGAATCGACAGCCATTTGGTCAGTGCGTTGAGCGGCAGGATCAGGAGCCACGCCAGCAGCGCGAAAATCGCAGCAAACAACAACGCCTCCCAGGGCGCGATTTCGCCGGTCGCAAGCGGCCGATTTTTCGTCCGCTCGACCTGCGCATCGAAACCGCGATCCGCCCAGTCGTTGACGGCGCATCCGGCCGATCGCATCAGCGTGGTGCCGAGAATGAAAATGACGAGCACGGCGACCGGGGGCGAGCCGTTGCCCGCAATCCACAGGGCCCACAGCGTCGGCCACAGCAGCAGCAGGATACCGATCGGCTTGTCGAGCCGCG
>JBDTWV010000468.1:0-2813 GCA_040006495.1 Dokdonella sp. | reverse complement strand
CATCCCTGCATAGTGTTTGCGGCGGAAAACGCCAACCGCATCAAGGTCGATGCGATGCGCCGATTCGGTGCGGACGTCCATCTCGCAGGTGTCGACTTCGATGCAGCCAAGGCAGCCGCACATTGCCATGCCACCGCGCATGATCTGCGATTCGTCGAGGATGGCGTCGATCCGGCGCTTGCCGATGGAGCAGGTACGATCGCGTTGGAGTTAATGCGGGACGCAAGCTTCGACGCGATCGTGTTGCCACTGGGCAACGGTGCGCTGCTTGCCGGTGTCGGAACCGTTTTGCGCGAGCTGGCGCCGCACATTGAAATCATCGCAGTGGTCGCGCGTAACGCCCCTGCGATGAAGCTTTCGCTCGAAACCGGACAGGTCGTCGAAACCGACCACGTGGTCACCATCGCCGACGGCATCGCGGTTCGTGTGCCGATTGCATCCACACTCGCCAACCTGCGCGCCTGCTGCGACGAGGTCGTCGCCGTGTCCGAGCGAGACATTTTCGCTGCCATGTGCCATGTCCATCAGCATTTCGATCGCGTGGCAGAGCCCGCTGGTGCGGTCGGGCTCGCCGCGATCCTGGCTGATCGCCAACGCTACACCGGCCGACGCGTCGCCACCATCCTGAGCGGCGGCAACCTCGCGCTCGACCTGCGCGGGCGGCTGCTCGCCACCCGCTGACGTTGCGGCATCAAGCCGCCATCGCTCATAGCGTTTCCTCTCCAAGGTAAAGCCCATCCATGAAACTCCTGTATCAGACGCACTCCCCCTACGCACGCAAGGTACTGGTTGCTGCCCACGAGCTTGGCCTCGCCGGTTCAGTGGAAGTCATCCATCACGAGACCAGCCCGACGCTGCGCAACACCGAGGTATTCGCGCTCAATCCGCTGGGCAAGGTGCCTATCCTGCTTTGCGACGATGGGCTGGTGTTGTTCGACTCGAACGTGATCTGCGACTACCTGGACAACCTCCATGGACGTCCGACGCTGATCCCTGTCGATCCGAAGCGGCATTACCGAGCATTGCAATGGCAAGCGCTTGCACAGGGCATGGCAGATGCCGGCATCGCCGTGCGATGGGAGACCGAGCGTCGCCCCGAATCGCTACGCTGGCCGACGATGCGGGAAGGGCAGCTGCAGAAAATTGCCGCTTCCTGTGACTTATTAGAACGGGAAATGGTAACGAATGACATCGTTGATATAGGCACGATTGCTCTAGCGACCACCCTGAGCTGGATCGAATACCGTGACGTCTACCTTTTCCGGGCAGGACGACCACGCCTGTCGTCCTGGTACGAAGAGTTCTGCGTGCGACCGTCGATGCGCGCGACGAAACTCAGCGGCGACACGAAAGACTGATCAACACCAAGGCTCAGCCAACGCCGCGGCACGTGACCACCGCTGCCGTCGGTCCTACCTCCTCAAGGCAACGAACATGAGCCCCCTCTGGACAAACTTGCTGTTTCTACACGGCCACATCACTGACTGGCGGCTGGCGCGAAGGCTGTCCCTCGCGCCCGCGCCCGCTGGGCCTGCATCTCCAACGCCTGTTGCTGGTGAACCTCAAATCCAATCTCTCACTGTGCCCCAACGCAGGCAATTATCTCGTCGCCTATGTCTCGGCATCGGAAACGGCGAGTTGCACAAGCAGTGACCGGTTAGAGCATTCAGGCCGTGCGGGGCGTAAGCGTTCTTTCAAATCCAGGCCGGCTACCTGATGCATCGACTCGATCATGTATAGCGCATCCGCTAACGCTGCCTGCGAGTCGGTCAATGCGTTCGGCCGCTCTGCGACTTCTGGACAGGAATTTGATAGCCCGGTCGGCGGACGCGGGCTATTGTCGTGGCTGCCGACAATCCCGCCGGCCGCGCTTTTTGGAAGCATTCCACCGGAGCAAGCATGTCATCGGAAGGATCGAACATAGCTGGCCGTGTGCCCGCCACTCGCTGGTCGTTATTGGATACGCTCGATCGGTTGCCAATGCCCGCAACTCTCAAGTGGCTGCACGGTGTATTCGATGTCGAGGTATTCAGACAAGCCGGCATCAGCCTTTCGTTATTCGCACCGATGCTGGCGGATTTCCAGACGCCGCACGAGCAGGACGAGATCTACATCGTCGTGAGCGGACGAAGTGAACTGCATTTGGGCGACAAGGTTCTGATGACCGAGCGAGGCGACGCGCTGTTCGTCGCGGCCGACACGCCGCACCGGTTCCAGCGATTCTCCGATGACTTTGCCTGCTGGGTGATCTTCTTCCCCGCTGCGGAAGCCGCCCACCAATCAAGGAATACGACATGAAAGGCATTCTTCTAGTGGCCACCCTCGCGTTTGTCGCGAACTCACTGCACGCCGCGACTGCTGCGCCTTCACACGCGCAACTTCCGGCCGACCTCGCACGGGCCGTGACCGAGTTCGATCGGGCGCAGATCAAGGGTGACGGCCACGCGCTGGCACGCCTGCTCGCCGACGACTATGTTCTAGTGAACAGTCGCGCGCAGCTTGAAAACAAGGCCGACTTCATCAACGACTACACCGCGCCCGGCTGGAAGCTCATGCCCTACGTGGTCGAGGATGAAACCATCCGCCACTGGAACGATGGTGCAGTCCTGAGCGGCACGGTGACACTGCAGGGTCTAAGCGACAGCAAGCCGTTCAAAGCAAGGCTGCGTTTCGCCGATATCTGGCGCAAGCGCGATGGCCGCTGGCAGGTCATCTTCACCCAAGCCATGCGCGTTCTCACGCCTTGATGCTTGCGAGTCGGAACCATCTAATATTTACCCGCACAAGAACGTCTACATGACCGCCGCGCGCCG
>JBDTWV010000467.1:0-2825 GCA_040006495.1 Dokdonella sp. | reverse complement strand
CAGTCTGGCCCGGCCAACGAAAAGGATGCAGCGCTCAATCGCACCGCGCAATTCATGACCGGCATGCCCGTCAGCACCGCCAGCAAAGTTGAACTGCTGATTGATGGCGGCCCGACCTACGATGCCCTGGTCAAGGCGATCGAAGCCGCGCAGCAGCACATCCATGTCGAGTACTACATCTTCCTTGGCGATCGCACCGGCACGCGCATCCGTGATGCCCTGATCGAGCGCGCCAGAGCCGGAGTGAAGGTGCGCGTGCTGCTGGACGGTATTGGTTCGAGGCTCTCGGGCAAGTTTACGAAGCCATTGAAAGAAGCCGGCGCCGAATTGGCCTTCTTCCATCCGGTGCGCTGGTGGATGACGTTTTTTGCGCGACCCAAAATCAACATGCGCAGCCACCGCAAGATCGTCATTTGTGACGGCAAGGTCGGCTTCACCGGCGGCATCAACGTCACTGATGACGAAAATGATCAGCTCAAGGACGATGCCTTTCACGACATGCATATGCGGCTGGAGGGCGAAGTAGTGCGCTGGCTGCAAATCGCTTGGCTGGAGGACTGGCATTACGCGACGCAGAAGCAAATCGAACTCGATTCGGTCAGCGCGCCCGCAGCGAAGGGGCCGATCAGCGCGCAAGTGATCCCGGCCGGTCCGGACAACGCATGGGAGCCGGTGCATCGGGTGGAAGTCTCGGCAATTCATCGCGCGCAATCGCGCGTTTGGCTGGCGACGCCGTATTTCGTGCCCAGCCGGGCCGCGTTGTTTGCGCTGGAAGCGGCCGCGATGCGTGGTCTCGACGTACGAGTGCTGGTGCCCAAACGCAGCGATTCGCGGATGGTGACACCGGCAGCACGCTCATACTTTGATCGACTGCTCAAGGCTGGCGTGCGCATCTTCGAGTACGGCCCGCGCATGTTGCACACCAAGGCGCTGCTGGTAGATGACGAGATCTCGATCCTGGGGACCTCCAATTTCGACGCACGCAGCTTCGCACTGAACTTCGAGATTGTCGTGTTGTTCTGCGATGCTGGCGTGGCGACCAATCTGTCGACCAGTTTGGCTGTCGATCTGGCCGCGGCGAGCGAAGTGACGAAAGATTCGCCACGACCGTCGTTTCTCTCGCGCTTGAGTGAAGGCATCGCGCGGCTGTTCTCGCCGATCCTCTAACGCTAGCGCGTGCTGTCGGACTGCGCGCTTGCGGATTGATCGGCTAAACTGCACCTGCCCGATCTTCGCGCCTGGTGATGCGGATGCCCTGGATTCTGATACTGCTTGCGGCAGCCCTATTTGCGGTGCCGTTCCTGACAACCTCAGTGGGGCTGGGCACGTTGTGTCTATTGGCATCGCTGCTGCTGTTCGTCATCGGTGTGATGTGGCTAATCGCCTCGCGCGTCGAGGGCCAGGAGCGCAACACGGCGCAGATCCTGTCGCCGCAAGAGTTGCACGCGATGCGCATGCAGGCCGATGCGCAACGTGCCGGCGTCGGCGCCACGCATTCCGCTGCGCCGCCCGTGGCAGGAGTCACCGACCCACGCCTTGTGGACAATCCGATTGCCGCAGGATCAGTCATGCCAGCGGAGCGTCCGCCCGGGGTGTGAGCGCTCGAACGTGCTAGGCTCAACCCGGGCCTGTCGCGCCCACTCGTATCCACGGAACAGGAGGGAGCACAACATGACGCCACAAGTGCAAGCAATAGTCATCACGTTGCTGATCGGCGGTATCGCGGGCTGGCTAGCCGGCCTGGTCGTTCGCGGTTTCGGATTCGGTGTCCTCGGCAATATCGTCATCGGCATTATCGGTGCATTCATCGGCTGGTGGCTGCTGCCGATGTTGGGGATCGCGCTCGGCGCAGGTATCGTCGCGGCAATAATCAACGCCTTCATCGGCGCGGTCGTCCTGCTCTTGCTGATCGGATTGATTCGACGCGCCTGATACTCGTCATTCTTTCTTACAAAACGGCGACCCCATGGTCGCCGTTTTGTTTTGGAGCGGAATGCTTTCCTGAATCGACGTGCCGACGTAGGCTGGGCGCATGACGAATCCTCAAACCGTACTCAGCATCAACCTCAATAAAGTCGCCGTGTTGCGCAACGCGCGCGGTGGCGACCGACCCAGCATCCTCCAGGCCGCCGAAGTCGCCATGGCCGCCGGCTGCGGCGGCATTACCGTGCACCCAAGGCCCGACCAGCGACATATCCGGCCGCATGATGTTTTGGCATTGGCCGGCTGCGTGCGTGGGCGGGTCGAATTCAATATTGAAGGCAATCCGTTTGCGCCGCCGCGCGATGGCTATCCCGGATTGCTTGCGCTGGTCCAGCAGACGCAGCCGTCACAGGTCACTTTAGTGCCCGATGGCGACGGTCAGCTGACCTCCGATCATGGCTTTGATCTGTCGCGCGATAGTGAGCGGCTGGTGCCCTTGATTGCACAATTCAAATCCGCCGGCGCGCGCGTGTCGCTGTTCATGGATGCCGACAGCATCGGCTTGACCCGCGCTGCCGACATCGGCGCGGATCGCATCGAAATCTATACTGGGCCTTACGCACAGGCACACGCCAATGGCGACTGGAGCGATGCGCTCGCGCGATGCACGCGATGCGCCAGCGAAGCAACCGCCGCAGGGTTGCAGGTGAATGCAGGGCACGATCTGAGTCAGACCAATCTCGGTGATTTCCTGCGCGGCGTGCCACAGGTTGCGGAGGTGTCGATCGGGCACGCCGTGTTCGATGAGGCGCTGTATGACGGCTTGTCTCGGACGGTGGCCAACTATCTACGGATCATCGAGACAAACTGATTTGGAGGTTGCGGTTCAGCGCCGCGAAACC
>JBDTWV010000466.1:0-2826 GCA_040006495.1 Dokdonella sp. | reverse complement strand
CGTGATGGCGTAGGTCGCGGTTTCAAATCGGTAGGCGATCGACAACGCCGGCCACGCTTGCGGCAGGCGAGGTGCGATGTTCAGCGCATTGCCATCGCGGTGCAGGCCGAGCAGGGATTCAATGATGAGCCGGTACATCCATCCGGCTGAACCGGTGTACCAGGTCCAGCCGCCACGGCCGATGTGCGGTGCGACCGCGAGGACGTCTGCGGCGGCGACGTAGGGTTCGACCTGCCAGGTGGCGATTGCCGCAGCACTGGCGCCGTGGCGTACCGGATTGATCATGTCGAACATCTGCCATGCACGCTCGGTGCGACCAGCCTCGGCGAAGGCCATGACTGCCCAGACTGCAGCGTGGGTGTACTGGCCGCCGTTCTCGCGTACGCCGGGCACGTAGCCACGGATGTACCCAGGATCATGCGTGCCCTTGTCGAACGGAGGTTCGAGCAATTCGATCAGGCGTGCGTCGTCCTTGATCAGCAGGCGGTCGAGTGCGTCCAGCGCGCGTTCGCAGCGTTCGGGTGCACCTGCGCCAGAAAGCACCGACCAGCTCTGCGCGATCGAATCGATCCTGCATTCGGTTTCCGATGCACTCCCGAGCGGCGTGCCGTCGTCGTAGTACGCGCGTCGATACCAGTCGCCGTCCCAGCCGTGATTATCGAGTGCAACTTTAAGTTTCTTTGCCTTGTCACTGCAGCGCGTGGCGAATTTCGCGTCACCGCGCGCGGCGGCGACGTCTTTGAATTGGGTCAGGATCAGGTACAGGAAGAAGCCGAGCCAGACGCTCTCGCCGCGACCTTCGCGACCGACATTGTTCATGCCGTCGTTCCAGTCGCCGCTGCCGATCAGCGGCAGGCCGTGTGCACCCGTGCGCAATCCGTGATTGATAGCGCGCACGCAATGTTCATACAGGTCGGCGTTTTCGGTCGAGCGCAACGGCATGTCGTAGTACGACTCTTCACCGGCGTTCAGCGCACGTCCTTCGAGGAAGCCGATGCGTTCATCGAGGATGCTGCGGTCGCCGATCGCATGCAGGTAGCGGATGGTGGCCATCGGCAGCCAGAGGTAATCGTCCGAGCATTGGGTGCGCACGCCACGGCCTGCCGGCGGATGCCACCAGTGCTGCACGTCGCCTTCGCGGAACTGGCGCGAGGCGCACAGCACTATCTGCGCACGCAGCAGGTGCGGCGCGGTGTGTACCAGCGCCATTGTGTCCTGCAACTGGTCGCGGAATCCGAACGCGCCGCCGGATTGATAGAAGCCGCTGCGGCCCCACAAGCGGCACGAGATCACCTGGTACACCAGCCAGCCATTGGCCAGGGCATTGAGCGCGTGATCGGGCGTTTCGACGACCACCGCGCTGAGCAGCTGCGTCCAACGCGCGGTATTCGCTTCGAACGACGTGCGCGCAGAACCGGAGTGGCGGAAGCGGCGCACCAGCGCGTCCACTTCCGCGGCGTCGTGGCCCGCACCCAGCCGGAAGACCAGTGTGCGCGATTCGCCATCGGCGAGATCCAGCGGTATCTGGATCGCGCCGCATGGATCGAGGCGCGCGCCAACGCGGCCGCTCAGTGCGCTGCGACCCATCGCGGCGGGGTTGTGCAGGCTGCAATTGCGGCCGATGAATTCGCTGCGATCGCCGGTCAGCGTGCGTTGCACGTCATCGACGTCGAAGAAAGCGATGAGTTCGGCGAACTCCGCGTTGTACGCATTGCGCGCGAGCAGCGCGCCGTTGGTGTCGATCTCGGTGACCACATGCATCGCAGTCTTGCCGGGCAGGTCGCCAAGCACCCACTGCACGTAGCCGGTTGCAGAAAGTTTGCGCGCGCGACCGGAGTCGTTGCGCAGGCGCAGGGAGAAAATCTTGACCGGCGCTTCGGGGTCGACATGGATACGCAGTTCGCTCGCGATGCCGTCTTCGATCGTCTCGAAAACGCTGTAACCGAAACCGTGTCGTGTCAGGTAACGCGCGGCGCCAGGTGCAGGCAGTGGAGTGGGTGACCAGAAGTGACCGGTCTCCTCGTCGCGGATGTAGAACGCTTCGGTGTTCGGGTCGCTGACCGGATCATCGCTCCACGGCGACAGGCGGTACTCGTGCGCATTCTCGAACCAGGTGTAGCTGGAGCCACTTTCCGAAATGACGCACCCGAAATCCGGATTCGCGATCACGTTGACCCACGGTTGCGGCGTGCGCTGGGTAGAGTCTGTTGCGATCACGTATTCACGGCCGTCGCGCGAGAAACCGCCGATGCCGTTGACCAGCGTGCGCGGTGGCAATGCAATGTTCTGCACCGGGCCGGGCAGGCGCGTCAGCGTCGGCGTGAGACGCGGTACGACATCGACCAGCACACGTGCACGCATCTGTTCGATCAGCGAGCCAGCTTCATCGGTGAGCACGACGCGTGCGACCGATTGCATCAGCACGCGGTCCTCGTGATTGATCTGATCGAGCGCGCGCACATAGAGGCCGCCTGGGCGATCGATCAGGCTGGCGTCGGCGCTGGCGGCGATGACTCCATGGATTTCATCGAGCAGATTCTGGCGGTAGCCGCTGCGCTCGTCATTCCAGATCACCAGATCGAAAGCGAGTCCCTTCAGGCGGCAGTAGGCGTGCGCATGCACGAGCTGGCGCACG
This sequence comes from Dokdonella sp., assembly GCA_040006495.1. GTDB lineage: Bacteria > Pseudomonadota > Gammaproteobacteria > Xanthomonadales > Rhodanobacteraceae > Dokdonella_A. The sequence goes on along the minus strand of JBDTWV010000466.1, from coordinate 191 downwards.
ATGTCGATGCGCGCCGCATCGGTGACCTGCAACAACACGATCGGCAGATCGCCCGAGATCGCGTGCGCCCACAGGCCGGATTGGCCGCGCCGGTTGCTGGCGATAATCGCGGGCGTCGCGCGGTGCTGCGGGTCTACATAGACCAGGCACTCGGCGAGGCGTGCATAGGTCTGTGCATCGGTTTCGCTGAC
>JBDTWV010000465.1:0-2836 GCA_040006495.1 Dokdonella sp. | reverse complement strand
CAAGATCATCCGCTTCGAGGGCATGTACCACGGTTTCTCCGATGGCGTGTACTGGAGCAAGCATCCGTCGATCGCTAAAGCCGGCCCGGACAAGCACCCGATTGCGGTGGCTCAAGGCCCGGGCCTGCCCAAGGGCGTCGAAGACAATCTCATCATCCTGCCCTGGAACGACGCCGACGTGCTGGCCGAGGTGATCGCGCGTGAAGGCGACACGATCGCCGCCGTGCTGACCGAGCCGGTGATGTGCAATACCGGTTGCATCTTGCCGAAGCCCGGCTATCTCGAAGCGATGCGCGAGCTCACGCACAAGCACGGCATCGTGCTGATCTTCGACGAAGTCATCACCGGTTTCCGCCTTGGTCTGGCTGGTGCGCAAGGGCGTTTCGGCATCAAGCCGGATCTGTCCGTGTTCGCCAAAGGCATCGGCGGCGGCTTCCCGGTTGCGGCGATGGGCGGGCGCGCCGACATCATGGCGCTGGTCGCCAACGGTACCGTGTCGATGGCCGGCACCTACAGCGCAAACGGCATCGCGATCGCGGCCGCGAACGCGGCAATGGACGAATTGGCGACGCCGGGCTTGCATCAGAAGCTCGATGCGGTTTCCGACGAGCTGCGCGCGGGCTTGGCCAAAGTCATGAGCGATGCGGGACTGCCGGCCTATGTCGTCGGCCTCGGCCCGCTCATGCAGGTGTGGTTTGCGACGGAAGAGATCCACAACTATCGCGACGCCGAACGCCATGCGGATCAGGAGATCTTCCGGCGCTGGTGGCACGGCATGCTTGAACGAGGCGTGCTATTTCATCCCGGCGCCTACGAGAACCTGTTTGTGTCTACGGCCCACACACACGCCGATGTGGAGGCCACGCTCGATGCGGCGCGGCAAGTGGCGGCGGAGCTCGCGCGTACGCTTTGAGCGCCTCTCGCCTTCTCGATGAATGGTGGAATCATCGCGGCGTGCGAACACGGAAATCGCCTGAGCTGCTGAACCAGTTCATGGCCAAGCCAACCTCGAACAAAAGGCCCGCTGGTTGCGGGCCTTTTGTGATTTGAGGTCATGCGTGATCAATGCTCCCAGCGTTCGCCGTGATAGCGCCAGCGCTTTCCGTTCTGTTCCCAGCGTGGTGGTTCATAGCGATAGCCGTGTCTGCTGCGCATCTGGTGACCACGGTGCCAGACATAGCGGTGGTTGTTCCAACCCCAATAGCCGGGTGCCCAGACATAACCGCCACGCAACGTCGGTACCGCTTCGATGCGCAGGGGCGGCGGTGCCATCGGCGCGTAGATACTGACTGATACACGCGCTTCGGCGGGTGCCGTGTAAACAACGCCAACGCCAGCGACAGCCAATGCCGCAGCCAGCAACAGATGTTTCCCAGACCCTTGCATGTTTGCCTCCTAAGGATTCGCCGCAGGATGGGCGCTTGCCCGATCGCAACGTAGCGCGTCGCATCTGAACCCAACCCGCGCAAGGTTTTGCAAAGGACCTTGGTCCGATTACGTAGAGAACTGCGCCGCGGCTGGTCAGCGCGCTCCACGCAAGGAAACCGCATGCTGGGAGGGCGCAGCCAACTGCAACGGTTGCGAGCCTCGACGAGCCTATCGTTGGATATCGTTTCGCTCGACGCACCCTTCAGCAATGCAGAAGTGCAGTCGTGCGTACAACGATTGATTCAGCGTGGAATAGTCGAACGTGAGGCCCTAGCGGTCGCCAGAAGCCGATCCGATCCAGTGCTGGTGAGCTCCCGGCATGCGCCGGTGCAGCGCCCAGTGCGGCAGCAGCGAGCAGGCCAATGCGCAGGACTCGGTTCAATACAGTTTTCATCGGAACGATGCACGCGATCGACTCTTGTGCTCAGCGCATGCGCCGCAGCGCGAGCACCGCATTGAGCCCACCAAATGCAAACGAATTGCTGAGCACCGCACGCACGTCCAGCGCGCGCGCCACGTTCGGCACGTAGTCGAGATCGCACTCGGGATCTGGATCGAGAAAATTCATCGTCGGTGGTGCAACGCCGTCGCGCAGGGCGCCGATTGCGGCGACCAGCTCGATCGCGCCGGCCGCGCCGAGTGCGTGGGCGTGCATGGACTTTGTCGACGACACGGCAACCCGGTCGGCATGCGCCCCGAATACACGGCGGATCGCCTTGCTCTCGGTCGGATCGTTGCCCGGCGTGCCGGTGCCATGGGCGTTGATGTAGTCGATGTCATCCGGCTCGAGACCGCCATCGTCGAGAGCGCGCTGGATCGCCTTGGCGGCACCGGCTTCCGACGGAAATACGATGTCGCCGGCATCCGCCGACATGCCAGCGCCGACGAATTCGGCGAGGATCGTCGCGCCGCGCTGCTGCGCATGCTCCAGCGTTTCCAGCACGAACACGCCGGCTCCTTCGCCGAGCACCATGCCGTGGCGCTGCTTGCAGAACGGCCGGCAGGTATCGTCGGACATCACCCGCATGGCTTCCCACGCGCGGATCACGCCGAGCGTGATGCACGCCTCGGTACCGCCAGCGACAGCGGCGTCGGCCACGCCGCTGCGCACCATGTGGAAGGCCTGTGCAAGCGCATGGTTGGACGATGCGCATGCGCTCGACACAGCGAACGAGGGGCCAGTCAGTTTGTGTTCGATGCTGATCTGACACGCGGGCGCATTCGCCATCAGGCGCACGATCGTCAGCGGGTGCGTGCGCGGATTGTTCTCGCCATAGAGCCGGCGTGACGACGCATCGTGGGTCTGCTCGCCGCCGATGCCAGTGCCAATGATCACCGCGGTGTTGTCACCGAGGCCGTCGATCGTGAAGTCGATGCCGGCCTGTGCGACGGCTTCGCGTGCGGCGAC
>JBDTWV010000464.1:0-2847 GCA_040006495.1 Dokdonella sp. | reverse complement strand
ATCACCGACGAATGTTCGCTGGCCGGCATCGTGCGCGCGCTCGAAGCCTCCGACGAAACCGGCGTCGCCCTGATCGTCGGCACCGAGATCCAGCTCGTCGACGGACCGAAGCTGGTGTTGCTGGCGAAGGATCAGGACGGCTACAGCGACATCTGCAAGCTGATCACCACGGGTCGTCGCCGCAGCGAGAAAGGCGAATACCAGCTGACGCGCGCCGACGCCGAACAGTTGGGCAATGGCGTGCTGGTGCTATGGATTGCGCCGATGCCGAAGTCGCGCTCTGCCCGTTGCCGCGTCACGGTGGAAGCGGGTCCTGCAATCGAATCGGAAGCCTCTGCACCGGCACTCGCCGAGGATCACGGTGCCTGGATCGCACGCTACTTCGCCGGCCGCGTCTGGCTCGTTGACGAGCGCCATCGAGAAGCCGGCGATGCGGCACGGCTTGCCGAACTCGATGCTCTCGCCGCAGCCCACGCGTTGCCACTTGTCGCTGCCGGCGGCGTGCACATGCACGTGCGTCGGCGACGCGCCTTGCAGGACGTGATGACCGCGATCCGTCTCGGCTGCACAGTTGCCGAAGCTGGTCATGCGCTGTTCCCGAACGGCGAACGACACCTGCGCCGCATCGATGATCTGACCTCGCTCTACCCGCCCGACCTTCTGGTCGAGACACAGCGCATTGCGGCGCTGTGCACGTTCGACCTGCGCAAGCTCCAATACCGCTATCCGAAGGAACTGGCACCGGCGGGAATCGAACCCATCGACCATCTGCGCGAATTGACCTGGATCGGTGCGGCGCGACATTGGCCGCGCGGCATCCCGCATGCGGTCAAAACGCAACTCGAAAAAGAACTCACGCTGATTGCCGAACTGGTCTACGAGCATTTCTTCCTGACCGTCGAGGAAATCGTGCGCTGGGCGCGCGCTCAGGAACCGCCAATCCTGTGTCAGGGTCGCGGCTCTTCTGCCAATTCCGCCGTGTGCTATTGCCTCGGCATCACCGCGGTGAATCCGGAAAACGGCAACCTGCTGTTCGAGCGTTTCCTGTCGAAGGAACGCGACGAGCCGCCAGATATCGACGTCGACTTCGAGCACGAACGGCGCGAAGAGGTCATCCAGCACGTGTTCGAGAAATATGGCCGCGATCGCGCCGCACTCGCAGCGACCGTGATCAGCTACCGCGGCAAGAGCGCCGTGCGCGATGTCGGCCGCGCACTCGGCATTGCCGAAGACCAGCTCGACAGCTTGAGTAGCATGTATTCGCGCGTGCGCAGCGGGCAATCGCACGACGAATGGCTGCGAGAGCATGGCTTCGATCCGGACGCCCGCGTTTTGAATCGCTTGTTTGCCCTCACCAGCGAAATCCATGGATTTCCGCGCCACCTGTCGCAGCATGTCGGCGGCTTCGTGATCTCGGAAAAGCCGCTGCACCATCTCGTGCCGGTCGAGAACGCGGCGATGCCGAATCGCACGATCATCCAGTGGGACAAGGATGATCTGGAAACGATGAAACTGCTCAAGGTCGACTGCCTCGCGCTGGGCATGCTGACCTGCTTGCGCAAATGCCTCGACCTGTTGCATGCGCATGGCCTGTGGAATTTACCGAGTCTCGGCGCGAAGCCCAGTCTGGTCGACATTCCGGCGCACGATGACGAGCATGTCTACGCGATGATCCGCAAGGCGGACACGGTCGGGGTGTTCCAGATCGAATCGCGCGCACAGATGTCGATGCTGCCGCGCCTCAAACCGCGCTGTTTCTACGATCCCGTCGTCGAGATCGCCATCGTTCGGCCCGGCCCGATCCAGGGCAACATGGTTCACCCCTACTTGCGCCGCAAACAGGGATTGGAAGCGATCGATTACCCGCAGTCGAAATTCGAGCTCGCTGCGGGAACCGGCGTGTCACGCGTCAAGGGTGTGCTCGCACGCACGCTCGGCGTTCCGATTTTCCAGGAACAAGTGATGAAGCTGATCCAAGTCGTCGCCGATTTCACACCCGGGGAAGCGGATCAGCTGCGCCGCGCGATGGCGGCATGGAAACGTCGCGGCGGCCTCGAACCATTTCGCGACAAGATCCAGGCCGGGATGCGCGCCAATGGGTATTCCGACGACTATTTCGAACGCATCTTCGAACAGATCAAAGGCTTCGGTGAATACGGTTTTCCCGAATCGCACTCGGCCAGCTTTGCTCACCTCGCCTATGCCTCTTCGTGGCTGAAGCACTACTACCCGGCCGCATTCACCTGCGCGCTGCTCAATTCGCAGCCGATGGGTTTCTACGAGCCATCGCAACTGATCCAGGATGCACAGCGACATGGTGTGCAGGTCTTGCCAACGGATGTCATAACGAGCCACCGGGACTGCACGTTGGAGCCACGCACCCCCTCCTCCACAACGATACAGGCGTTGGGTGAGAGGACGCATGCGCAACCCGATTCGTCCTCCTCGCCCACTCACGCATTACGTCTCGGGCTGCGCCAGATTCGCGGGATGTCGGAGGATCTGGCCAAACGCATCGTCGCTGCACGCAATACCTCGATATTCCGCGATGTCGCCGACCTGACGTGTCGCGCACGCGTGACCGCCTCGGAACGTGCGCGGCTTGCCGATGCCGGTGCGCTGCAAGGTCTCAGCGGCCATCGCTACCGCGCGCGCTGGGAAAGTGCCGGCGCGGAGTTGCCTCTGCCGGTTTTGGAAGGAGCCGGCATTACCGAAGCGCATGTGACGCTAAGGCGTCCATCATTGCGCGAAGACGTGATGACCGATTACGCAACGCTCGGCCTCTCGCTGACCGAGCACCCGTTGGCATTGATTCGCGAGCAGCTCGAACACCGCCGCGTCTCGCCC
>JBDTWV010000463.1:0-2850 GCA_040006495.1 Dokdonella sp. | reverse complement strand
AGGAGACTCTTAATCTCTTGGTCCTAGGTTCGAATCCTAGACGGCCCACCATTTTCCTTGTGCGCAGACGCGGCCCCACGCGCCGGTCGCGCTGGCGAAGATGCCGATCCGAAGCGAAAGTGGCGGAACTGGTAGACGCGCTGGATTTAGGTTCCAGTGGGGTAACTCGTGCGGGTTCGAGTCCCGCCTTTCGCACCAATGCGCGGAACGCCATTCCGCCCGCTGCCTGCTGCCCATTTCGTCGGCATGCTGCGTGCTCCTGTAAACGATTCAGAGGAACACCATGCAAGTCTCAGTCGAAAACGTCGGCACACTCGGTCGCAAACTTACCGTCCGCCTGCCCGCGCAGGGTCTGGAAGACACGATTCGTACGCGCATCCAGGAAATGGGTCGCAGTGCGCGCATCAAGGGTTTTCGCCAGGGCAAGGTGCCGGCCAAGATCATCGAGCAGCGCTTCGGCGGCCAGATTCGCAACGAGGCGTTTTCGGCGCTGATTGGCGAGAGCTTTCAACAAGCGGTCTTGCAGGAAAAGTTGCGTCCAGCTGTGCAGCCGCAGATTGCGACAACCGGTCGCCCAGAGAACGGCGAGATTGAATACACGGCGACGTTCGAAGTACTGCCGGAAATCGGCAAGATCGACGTCAGTGGCCTTCAGTTCGTCAAGCCGGTTGCCAGTGTTGCCGATACCGATATCGACCAGATGATCGAGACGTTGCGCCTGCAGCGCCGCAACTGGACGCCGGTCGAGCGTGCCTCTGTCGTTGGCGACATGGTGCTGTTCGAATATTCCGCGCAGGCCGATGGCGTGCGTCATCCGGAAACAGGCTCGGACCGCGTCGGCGCGGTGCTCGGTTCGGATGCGTTTTCGGCGGCGTTGGAGGGTGCACTGGCGGGGCACAAGACTGGCGATGAGTTCAGCGAAACGATCGCGTTCCCGGACGGTTTCCGCGTTGCAGCGTTGGCGGGCAAGTCGGCGCTGGTCTCTGTCAAGTTGGTGCGCGTGCAGGAAGCGCAGTTGCCAGACGTAGATGATGCGTTTGCGGCCAGCTTCGGTGTCGCGCAAGGCGGTCTTGCGAAATTCCGGGAAGACGTGCGTGCGAACCTCGAGCGCGAACTCAAGGGCGTCCTGATGGGGCGGCTCAAGGTCGGTGTGATCGAAAAGCTCGTCGCCGCGCACGCGGAACTCGAGCTGCCGCAAGGCATGGTCGAGAACGAAGCGCGTGGGTTGGCACAGCAGGCAGGTGCGCAGGGTCCGGAAGCTTTCACCGCGTATCTGCCGGCCGCCCGCCAGCGCGTCAGCGCAGGTCTGCTGATTGGCGAAATCGCGCGCCAGAATGAAATTCGCCTCGACCCGCGCCGCGTCAGCGAGGCGCTGTCGACGATCGCCTCGACCTACGAAGAGCCCGAGAAGGTCGTTGAACTGTATACCCGCGACCCCCAGTTGATGAATGCGCTGCAGAACCGCGCGCTCGAAGACCAGGTCGTCGAGTGGATGGTCGAGCACGCCAACAGCCGCGAAGAAACATTGAGCTTCAACGAAGTCATGCGACCGGTTGCTTGAGCGCCGGCGCTCAGGAGAACCGTATGTCCAGTAGTAATTCGCAGATCCAGGCGCTGAACCTCGTCCCGATGGTCGTCGAGCAGACGTCACGGGGTGAGCGCGCGTACGACATCTATTCGCGCCTGCTGAAGGAGCGCGTGGTGTTCGTGGTCGGCCCGATTGACGACTACATGGCGAACGTGGTCGTCGCGCAGTTGCTGTTTCTTGAGTCGGACAATCCGGACAAGGACATCAATCTTTACATCAACAGCCCCGGCGGCGTGGTCACCGCGGGTCTGGCGATCTACGACACGATGCAATACATCCGCTCGGACGTGAGCACTATGTGCATCGGCCAAGCCGCTAGCGCTGCCTCGATGCTGCTGATGGCCGGTGCGAAGGGCAAGCGCTACGCATTGCCCAATTCTCGCGTGATGATCCACCAGCCGTCAGGTGGCACGCAGGGCCAGGCGACCGACATCGAGATCCAGGCGCGTGAAATCCTGTATCTGCGCGGTCGCTTGAATGGCCTTTACGTTCACCATACCGGTCAGGCCCTGGAGCAGATCGAGCGTGACATGGAACGTGACCGCTTCATGAGCGCTGAGGATGCCAAGACCTACGGCATGATCGATGCGGTTCTCGATCGGCGCCCCAGTGAAGTTACGGTGGGCGCGTAATCGCAGCTCGTCAAATTGGTTGTCTTTCTGAAATCCTTGTGCGACTGGACCGGATGTCCGGTCGCGCTGTGTTATTCTGAAATTGGTATTGCGATGATTCTTCGAGGCGGGGCATGACTGACGAGCGGCAGAGCCGATCGGGTGACAATAGCAAGGTTCTTTATTGCTCGTTCTGCGGCAAGAGCCAGCATGAGGTTCGCAAGCTGATTGCGGGTCCCTCCGTATTCATTTGCGACGAGTGCGTCGAGCTGTGCAATGACATCATCCGCGAGGAACTCGAGGAGAAGGCGGCGAGTGCGCGCAGCGACCTGCCCAAGCCGTCGGAGATCCTCGACGTCCTGAATCAGTACGTGATCGGCCAGTCGCGCGCGAAGAAAGTGCTCGCGGTCGCGGTCTACAACCACTACAAGCGCCTCGAAACGCGCACGCGCAACGAGGAAGTCGAGCTCGCCAAGTCCAATATCCTGCTGGTCGGCCCGACCGGTTCGGGCAAGACGCTGCTCGCCGAAACGCTGGCACGCCTGCTCAACGTGCCGTTCACGATCGCCGATGCGACGACCCTGACCGAAGCGGGCTATGTCGGCGAAGATGTCGAGAACATCATCCAGAAGCTGCTGCAGAAGTGCGACT
>JBDTWV010000462.1:0-2865 GCA_040006495.1 Dokdonella sp. | reverse complement strand
CTGCAGTCGCCAGCTCCATTCCTGCGTGTACAGCGCCTTGAAGCGATCATCGTCAGGGTTCGCGTGTGCAATTGCGGTCATCGACAAACCCAGACAGAGCAAACCAGGCAACCAGCGGATCATCGTGCGCTCCCTCAGGACGAAAACCAGATGATCGCACCGAATCACGCGCGCGGGAGTGCCGATGGTTGGGGGTTGTCGGTTACGCCAAACACGCGCTTCCATGCGCGTGACCGCTGCCAGCAGTGGCACGCGCCGCATCGAGCCGCGACAATGGCGCATTCTCCTGCACGGAATGTTCGCCATGCCGACCAGCGTTAAACCCGCGACTCCGGTGACGCTCAGCCGATTTCTGATCGAACAGCAGCGCAAGAACGGCAATCTCGACGCCGACCTGCGCCTGCTCATCGAGGTCGTCGCGCGCGCGTGCAAGCGCATCTCGATCGCGACCGCCAAAGGCGCGCTCGGCGGCGTGCTGGGCAGTGCCGGCACCGAAAACGTGCAGGGCGAGACGCAGAAGAAGCTTGATGTCGTGTCCAACGAAATTTTGCTCGAAGCGAACGAATGGGGCGGCCATCTCGCCGCGCTCGCGTCGGAGGAAATGGATGACCCGCATCCGATTCCGAATCGCTACCCGAAAGGCGAATATCTGCTCGTGTTCGATCCACTCGACGGTTCGTCGAACATCGACGTGAACATCTCGGTCGGCACGATCTTCTCGGTGTTGCGCTGTCCGGAAGGTGCGGAGCCGAACGAAGCAGCATTCCTGCAACCCGGCACGAAGCAGGTCGCGGCGGGTTATGCGATCTACGGATCGAGCACCGTGCTGGTCTTGACCCTCGGCGATGGCGTGCACCAGTTCACGCTCGACCGCGAACAGGGCAACTTCCCGCTGACCCAGTCGAACCTGCGCATTCCGGAGGAGACCTCGGAGTTTGCGATAAACATGTCGAACATGCGCCACTGGGAGGCGCCGATGCGGCGCTACATCGAGGAATTGCTGGCTGGCAAGGCCGGTCCGCGCGGACGCGATTTCAACATGCGCTGGGTCGCCTCGATGGTCGCCGACGTGCATCGCATCCTGACCCGCGGCGGCATCTTCATCTATCCGCGCGATGCGAAGAATCCGGCGATGCCGGGCAAGCTGCGCCTGATGTACGAGGCCAACCCGATGTCCATGATCGTCGAGCAAGCCGGTGGCGCGGCGACCACCGGTCTAACCCGCATCCTCGACATCCAGCCCGAAAAACTGCACCAGCGCGTGCCGGTTTTCCTTGGCTCGAAAAATGAGGTTGAACTCGTCACCCGCTACCACCTCGACGCGGCGATGTGATTTTGTGGGAGCGCCGGCAGGCGCGATGCTCGCGCAGTACCAGTAGCGCAGTACCGCCGCAGCTGCGACAGGAAAACCATGACCAACCCTGATTTCATCGAAGTCTACAAAGACGCCCTCGACGCATCGTTTTGCCACGACGTGATCGCGCGTTTCAACGCAAGCGGTCAAGCGGTGCGTGGCTCGACCGGCGGCGGCGTGGATACGCGGTTGAAGGACAGCTGGGACATCACGCTGGCCGATCGCCCGGAATGGAAGGACGTCGAGAACCGTTTCAACGCGGCGATGCTGCGCGGCGTAATGGCCTACGTGCGCAAATACGCGTACGCGGCGCTTGCGCCAATGACTCTGCGTACAGCCGATCCACACACCGGCGAGCTGGTCCTGCTCGATCCAGCGATGGTCGCGGCGCTGCCGGACAACCTGCTGCAAGCGCTCGTCACCAAGTGTTTCCGACCGGGCACGATCAACCTGCAGAGATACCGCGCAGACCAGGGCGGCTATCCGTACTGGCATTGTGAGCTGTTTCCTAAAGCCGACAACGGGGAAACCTTGCATCGCGTGCTGCTGTGGACGGTCTACCTCAACGATGACTTCGAGGACGGCGAAACGGAGTTTCATTACCAGCAGCGCAAGATTGCTCCGCGCACCGGCTCGCTGCTGATCGCACCCGCCGGGTTCACGCATACGCACCGCGGCAATATGCCCAAGCGCGGCGACAAGTACATCGCGACATCCTGGGTATTGTTCCAGCGCGCCGAGCAGTTGTATGCAACAGCGGGCGCGCAGCGCTGAAAGTTGCACTTGAAGCAGGAGTTCGCTGATGAGCAAGATTCTAATCTACGGCGCGAATGGTTACACCGGCACGTTGATCGCCGAGGAAGCCGTGCGGCGCGGGCTCACACCGATCATCGGCGGCCGTAATCGTGATGTGCTGGATGCGCTTGCGCAACGTCTCGGTCTGACCCGTCGCATCTTCGGGTTGGATGATCCGGCCGCGATCACGCGCAATCTCGATGAGGTCGATCTTCTGCTGAACTGTGCCGGGCCGTTCTCACGCACCGCCGCGCCGTTGCTGGAAGCCTGCCTCGAACGCAAGCTGCATTATCTCGACATCACTGGTGAGATCGACGTGTTCGCGTTGTGCCATCACGCGCATCCGCGCGCGCAGCGGCAGGGTATTGTCATCGCGCCGGGGGTCGGTTTCGACGTCGTACCGACCGATTGCGTGGCCGCAATGCTGAAGCAGCGCCTGCCGGATGCAAATGCGCTCGTGCTCGCATTCGAAGCCGGTGGCGGCAGCAGTCCCGGGACCGCAAAAACCAGCGTCGAGGGGCTGAGCAAAGGTGGCCGCGCGCGCATACATGGCACCCTCGTCGAGGTGCCGCTGGCATGGAAGACACGCATGTTCGAGCGCGACGGCTTGCAGCGAAGCGCGATGACAATACCGTGGGGCGACGTCTACACCGCCTATGTGTCGACCGGCATCCCGAACATCGAAACCTATATGACACTGCCAGCGAAGACGATCG
>JBDTWV010000461.1:0-2886 GCA_040006495.1 Dokdonella sp. | reverse complement strand
ACCATCACGTCATCGTCGAGAAGGGACGCGTCGCCTGGCGCGGCAGCTCGGCCGAGCTGGCCGCCGACCCGACGCTGTCACATCGCTATCTCGGCGCGTAGCGAGCGTCGCCTGCAGCGTGCGGACGGCGGCGGCCGCGGCGGACGAGTAACTGGCTCCAGGATGGCGGGTGCCGTCGCACGTCCCCGAGACCTTTGGCGCTCCTTGTCGCGCCCAGGGCTTCTTCGTCCGCGGCAGCACGCCCTCAGCCTTCACGCCAAGCTGCCAAGCGTGATCGCGGCCAGACCGATCACTTCGATCTGAGCGTGTGCCGCTGGGCGAGCGCGAGGGCGAGACCAGCGGAAGAGGACGAAGTCCCACCGGGATGCCGGGACTGCGGCAGAGCCTAGCGCCGGGTACCGGAACCGCGGCGCGGAGCCGCGAGACGGGCGGCGTTGTGCCAGTCCACGGTTATCGCCAGCCCCTCCTCGACACGCTGGGCAGGCTCGTAGCCGAGATCGCGACGTGCCTTGTCAATCGCCGCCTGAGAGTGCTCTACGTCGCCGGCGCGAAATGGACCGAATCGGGGCGCCGGCAGCGCGACCTCGGGCCGGACGCGGGCAATGTTCTTCGCGAGCAGCTCGTGCAGGCGAAGGAGCGACGTGCGTTCGCCAACGGCGACGTTGTAGACCTCCGCGCGGGCAGCCCCCGGGGGCAGGAGTGCGGCCATCAAATTGGCCTGGACGGCGTTGGCCACGAAGCAGAAGTCGCGGCTGGTCCGCCCGTCGCCGTTGATCTGGACCGCAGTCCCGTCGAGCATTGCCGCGATCCACTTCGGAATCACGGCCGCATACGCCCCCTGCGGATCCTGTCGCGGACCGAAGACGTTGAAATAACGCAAGCCGATGGCGTCGAGACCGTAGCTGCGGGCGAAGACATCGGCGTACAGCTCGTTGACCAACTTGGTCACCGCGTAGGGAGACAGCGGTCGACCGATCTTCCCTTCGACCTTCGGCAGGTCTGGGTGATCGCCGTAGGTCGAGCTGCTCGCCGCGTAGACGAAGCGGGTCACCCCTGCATCGCGTGCCGCGACGAGCATGTTCAATTGACCGTCGACGTTCACGGCATTGGTCGTCAACGGGTCGGCGAGCGACCGTGGCACCGAGCCGAGCGCGGCCTGATGCAGAACGAACTCGACGCCGTCGCAGGCTTCGGCGCAAGCGCGCAGATCTCGAATGTCCCCTTCCAGGAACCTCAGGCGCGACCATTGCGCCGACGTGACAAGCGTGCGAACCTCGTCCAGGTTGCGCTGGTGGCCGGTGGCGAAGTTGTCCAGTCCGACCACGTCCTGGTCGTGACGAAGGAGTGCCTCGAGCAGATGGCTGCCGATGAATCCCGCCGCACCTGTGACGAGCCAGCGTCGCGGCGACTTTCGAAGTTGAGCTAGCGCTCGGTCGAACGGCGTCCCGCTGATGCCGATTTCGGTCTCCATTGGCAGACTCTAAGCCACGTGGCTGCCCGTCCTGCAGTGTGCGTTTCATCACGAAATCGGGAGGCACATCCGGCAATTGAGACTGCCGCGCCGCACAAACGAAGGGGCAGTGTGAGTACCGGCAGTGCGCAGACCCTCGACCCCCCCCCGGATTCAGGGGCTGACACCCTGTAGTCCGCTGCCTACATTCCAGTTCCAGGGCGATCTTTGCTATCGGATTCGCAGAGCCCTGATTCCGATGATCAGCCTTTTCAACCACTACTGCCGACGTCAGACTCTGCTGCACGTCCTGAGCGATGTCGGGTTGATTCTCTTCGCGTTTCTCGGGATCTACTTGCTGGTGGTCCCGGAGCAGTTCCGACATGCAGTGACTGCCACCCAAGGCCTCGGTCTCATGGGTGGCTTGCTGGTCATCAACGGCGCCTCGGGGTTGTACCGGCCCGAACAGTGCCGCACGATCAATCAACTCTGGGCTCGGGCGGCCGTGGCGCTGGTCTTGGCATTGCCGGCGGCCTACCTTGCCTTCAGTCTTTCGCCGTCGGATTTCGCCAACGTCGAGGAGATGCGCTGGTTGATGATGATCTGCGTGACCGGTGTCATCGCTCATCGTGTCTACGCATCGCACTCCGACAGCTGGGCGACGCCACACTCTCGCATCCTGATCTACGGCGCAGGCAGTACGGCGCAACGGGTCGCCCGAGCGATCACAGCGGCGGATCCACACGTCGAGATTCTTGGCTATGTACCCGGACCCAACGAGACCGACTGCGTCGTGGATCCTCAAAGTACCTTGCGGAGCCAGTCGACGCTCAAGGAGCAGGCCGTTCAGCTCGGCGCCACCGAAATCGTGGTTGCGGTCGACGAACGCCGCGGCGGCAGCATGCCCTTGCGTGAGCTCCTGGATTGCAAGGTCACGGGCATCAAAGTGTCGGACCTGTCCACCTATTTCGAAAAGATTCTTGGCCAGATCAGGATCGACCAGCTCCACGCCGGGTGGCTCATCTTCGGCAATGGATTTTCGCAGGGCGCCTTCCGTCAAATCGCCAAGCGCCTGTTCGACGTTGTCTCCTCCATCACCCTGCTCGCGATGGCTGCTCCTGTGATGCTGCTCGCCGCCGCCTGCATCAAGATTGAAAGCAGGGGCCCGATCTTTTATGGTCAGGAACGGGTCGGACAAAACGACGAGAAGTTCTCTGTCCTCAAGTTCCGGAGTATGCGAGTCGACGCCGAGGTCGATGGCAAGCCGCAATGGGCGTCTGCGAAGGACAGCCGCGTGACCCGCGTCGGAAGCTTCATTCGTCGCTTTCGAATAGACGAATTTCCGCAACTGCTCAACGTCCTGCGTGGCGACATGAGCCTGGTGGGGCCCAGGCCGGAACGTCCCTTCTTCGTCGACCAGCTGACGCAGCAAATCC
>JBDTWV010000460.1:0-2890 GCA_040006495.1 Dokdonella sp. | reverse complement strand
AACAGCGCGGGACTGGCATGGAACTTCTCGCCCAACCCTTCCACCGCAGAAACAAAGCCCATAGCTGACATCGCAGCCTTGGCTTGTACATCGTCAGGGATTGGATCGAAGGGTCCGGCCACATCGGCTGCAGTGATCGTGTAGTCGGTGAGTGCCGGCGCGCTGTCGCCATTGAGCGCGGCCCAGGTTTCGGTGTCGATGCTGCCGCTGGATTTCAGTCCGTTTGCCGACTGGAAGCCAGCAATGGCGCGACGCAGATTGCTACCAAACGCGCCGTCGATTTCGCCCGATGAGAAGTGCGCGCGATCCAGCAGCACCTGCGCGCGCAGCACCGCGGCGCCACTGCTGGACGGGCCGACGGTGCTGGTGAGAGCGATGTCGTTGACGGCGTCGACGCTGAGTGCGGAGGACTTCGGTTTGGCTTGCACTGTGGCTGCCGATGACAGCGCAATGGCGATGCAGGCAACCAGGATGGCGGAATGATTTGGTGCGATGCGGGTGGTGGGCATGGATCTCTCCTTGATCGAGTCGAGCGGTTGGATGATTTGGGGTGGTATTCGCAATGCGAACGTGGACTGCACTGCTCGCTGGAAACCAGACTAGTGCGGCGATGCGGGTCTACGTTCGGGAGCTGACTTGGTTCGTTGGGCAGCACCGGACTCATCGCAATGCAGCAACGGCGAACGCGCCAGCCAGTCCGGATCGGGGTAGTAAGCGAACAGCATTTGACCCTGCTTTAGGTTGTCGACTACCGGATGGATGACATCCATCCGCACTGATGGGCAGCCTAGGCTGCGACCGAGCCGGCCTTGCTTTAGGGCCTGCTGCGGATCGACGTACCAGGCGCCGTGGATCACGATGTTGCGCAAACGCGCGTTGTCGTTGACGCCGGGTTCCAGACCATCCATGCGCAGCGCGTAGCCATCGTTGCCGGTGTAGGCCTCGGATGTCTTGAACAGGCCGAGACTCGACTTAGCCGAGCCTTCCACATTGGAAAACGAACGTGCGAAATTGCCACCGCTTTCACGCCCGTGCGCCACCGGTTCGGACAGCACCAACGATGGATGATCGAGATCGAACAACCAAAGTCGCGCCACCGTCGATGGGCGAGTGAAATCAATAATCGCCAGTCGTGAAGACGGCTTTGCAATGCCGGTTTCGATTGCACAGTGCCGCGCCTTCAGCGCTAGAGCGATGATCTGTGCATTGGCTTGCGGCGCGGATTTGGCGAGCTGCTTGCGCAGGCTGTTGTCGCTGCCGCCTGCGCACGCCACCACCGGCGCAAGTGCGCCAATCGCCAGCAATGCAGCAACGGTGAGGCGTGAAATCATCCCTTGAGGATAGCTCAACGAGCGCGAATCGAAGCGTTTGAACGCGCGGTGGCTCAAGTTGCGATTCAGAAACTGGTTCGGCCCCGGTTCACGCGGATCTGGATGTGTGCGATTGGTTTGACGACATGTGTCCGATCAGTCGCAGCCAAACCGTGCCTCGACTTGCACGCGCGTAGGCATTGCCGGCGCGGTGCCAATTGTTTCTGTGGACATGGCGGCGACCCGATTGGCGTGTTGCACGATGTCTGCGAACGGGGCATTGGAAAACTCGACAAGTCCCGCAGCAAGCGCGCCACTGAAGGCATCGCCGGCGCCGGTGCTGTCGATCGCGGTGACTGATTCGGCAGCGATGCGATAATACGCCTGTACATCACCGTGACGTTTTTCGCCATGCGAAACGAAGCAGCCGTGCGCGCCGAGCGTGATCACGCAGGTAGACGACGCGCTACTGCCCAACGGCAGACGCCGCACGAGCGCATGAAGTTCGTTGTCGGACAATTGCGCAATCGCATCAGCGTCGACGTCGTCGAATCCGCAGCATTTGGACATTAACGAGAATTCGGTTTCGTTCGGCGTGAGCACGTCGACGCGACGCAGCAGACCGAGGTTCAATTCGGAATGCATTGGCGCAGGATTGAGCACGCGCAGGCAATCCGGATCGCTAGCCGCATCGAGCGCGGCGGCGATTGCGTCGAGATTATTTTCGAGCTGGCACAACAGCACGCGTGGCGCGTCGATACCAGCGAGTTGCGCACGCACGAATTCCGGATCCAGCCACTCGTTCGCCGCCAGATTGACCACGATCAGATTTTCGCCGTGCGCATTGACCACGATGCTGGACGAGGCGGTCGGCGCATCGCTGCACATCTGCCAACGCGCATCGAGTTGTTCGGCATCTGCGAAATCGCGCGCCGCTTTTCCCAATGCATCCGCGCCAATCGCACCGATGAATACAGTGTCCACTCCTTGTCGGCGGCAGGCGATTGCCTGATTGAAGCCCTTGCCGCCGGGGCCGGTATTGAACCCGGTCGCGCGCCGTGTTTCGCCGACCTGCGGAAACACATCGCACAGCCACGCGTGATCCTGCACGTAGCTGCCGACGACGACGACGCTGCCACGCGAATGCATCGATGCCTCAGCGCAGCAATCGCGCGCATGTGATCGCCTTCATCGTGCCGATCACACGCGCGTCTGGCGATCGATCGCACGTTCGGTGGCGATCGGTCTGGCTTCGCGCCGGTCGTGCCGGTGCTTGAACAACAGCAGGAACAACACCGCAGTCGCCAGCGCATACAGTGCAAACGCGCTCCAGATGCCATGCCAATCCTTGCAGATGGTGGTCATGTCATCGCAGTTGGCGGCGGTGAAATAGTGATCGATCGCATATCCCGCGATCAGGCTGCCGAGCACGGCGCCGACGCCGTTGGTCATCAGCATGAACAAGCCTTGCGCGCTGGCGCGGATGCGCGGATCGCTCTGGCCTTCGACATACAGCGAGCCGGAAATATTGAAGAAATCGAACGCCATGCCGTAGACGATGCACGACAGCACGATCATCC
>JBDTWV010000459.1:0-2890 GCA_040006495.1 Dokdonella sp. | reverse complement strand
GCATCGGCCCCGGTGTCGAACGCATCGAATTTCACTACGCCGCGATGAGCTATGTCGCTCCGGCTGCGGTGAAGTACCGCTACCGCATCGAGGGCTTCGATCGCGCCTGGATCGACGCCGGCTCGAGTCGCATCGCGAACTACACCAACCTGCCGGCTGCCAATTACGTGTTTCACGTGATCGCCAGCAACAACGAAGGCGTATGGAATACCGAGGGCGCAAGTGTGCGGTTTACCATCGTGCCGAGCTGGTACGAAACCTGGTGGTTCCGCACTCTCATGGCGCTGGCCGTCCTCGGCCTGCTCGCTGCCATCTATCGACTGCGCGTGTGGCGCCTGCACGAACGCGAGAGCGACCTGAAACGTGAAGTCGCGCAACGCACCGAAGCATTGCGCAATGCCAACGCAAAGCTGCAGCGCCTGGCATCGCTTGACGGCCTGACCCACATTGCCAACCGCGGGGAGTTCAACCAACAGCTTAAAACAGCCTGGCAGCAACACGCCGACGTCGGCATGCCATTGTCGGTCCTGATGTGCGATATCGACGTGTTCAAGGCCTACAACGACACCTATGGTCACCTCGCCGGCGATATCGCCCTGACGGCCGTTGCGAACACGCTGTCGCGAGGGCTGCGTTCAAACGCCGATCTCGCTGCGCGTTATGGGGGCGAGGAATTCGCGGTGCTGCTGCCGCGCTGCGCCGAAGGCGATGCCGTCATGGTTGCCCGGCGCATGCTCGACACGATTCGCGCACTGGAGATCGAACATCGCGCCTCCCATGTCGCTGCGCATGTGACAATCAGTATCGGCGTCGCCAGCGTCAAGCCGGCTGCAAGCGAGCTACCCGAAGTCCTGTTGCGCTTGGCGGACGAAGCGCTGTATCGGGCTAAGGCGCAGGGACGCAATCGCATTGCCGAAGCCAGTGATCCACGCTTGGACGGACATTCGCGAGACGACCAGGCCTGAGCAACGCGCGCTGCCGCTGGCTCCCCCGAGCGCATCGATTGTCTTGCAGCGACCCTACGCGAAAGGCTGCTCGATCGACGAGCTCTGTGGCGTAAACAAGCGCGCACCGTCTTCGGTGATGTGCATGTCGTCCTCCAGCCGCACGCCGAACTCGCCGGGAATGTAGATACCCGGCTCGTCGCTAAAGGTCATGTTCGGCATGAGCTTGCGCGTGTTGCCGCGCACCAGGTAGTACCACTCGTGCATATCCATGCCGATGCCATGCCCGAGCCGATGCGAGAAGTAGGCGTAGTCAGGCCCGTAGCCGGACTCGACGACGACCTTGCGGGCGGCGGCATCCACCGACTCCATGGTGGCTCCGGGCCGCGCGGCCTTGAGAGCCGCCTGTTGTGCCTTGTTGATGATGGCGAATACGTTCTTCATTTTGTCGCTCGCCTTGCCCAACACGAACGTGCGGGTCATATCGCTTTGATAGCCCTCGACGAAGCAGCCGTCATCGAGCATCACCACCGTGCCGTCGACGATTTTCTGCGGCGCAATTGAACCGTGGGGCGACGCGGTGTACTTGCCGACATTGATGCTCGCCTCGCCCGTCAACCCCTGACGAGTGTAGGCGGCATCGATCCATGCCAGTACCTGCTGTTGCGTC
The DNA here is from genome assembly GCA_040006495.1 of Dokdonella sp. Classification (GTDB taxonomy): domain Bacteria; phylum Pseudomonadota; class Gammaproteobacteria; order Xanthomonadales; family Rhodanobacteraceae; genus Dokdonella_A. The sequence goes on along the minus strand of JBDTWV010000459.1, from coordinate 1,276 downwards.
ATGCCCGGTTCGAGCGCCTTCCACACAGCGTGGTAGACCGCCAGTGTCGCGTTGTTCGCGACCTGCATCAGCGCCAATTCGGCCGGGCTCTTGATCGAACGGCAACCCGCGGTCACCGCTGTCGCCGGTACCAGCCTTGCGTTCGGAAGTGCCTTGCCGATTTCAACGGTGCGGAAGAACGGCACGCGGTCGTCGATACCCAGCGTTCCGGTCGACGCGTGAAGTTCAGTCATGATTTGCGCGATCTTCTGGTATGGGCTCTCATGCTCTTGCCAGTCACGTACATCGTGACCGAACTTGATCTGCTCAAGTGCGCGACTGCGTTCGAATGCTGGCGTGATGTAGATCGGATCGCCGGACCGCGGCAGCAGCATGCCCATGGTCCGTTCACTGGTGAACCAGTGCATGCCGGTGAAATAGTTCAGCGTCGTGCCGCCGTCCATGTAGATGGCGTCCATCTTGTTTTCCGTCATCAGGCGCTGTGCCTTGCCGAGGCGGCTCCTGCGCTCCGCGTCGGTGATTGGCACGATCTGCGACTGCACTGGTTGCAACGCCATGATCGAGGGCGGCAACTCTGCACGAACTGTGGCCTGCGCAACTGCGCTCGCGCCAGCCAGCACGTTCGCCGAGACTGCGACCGTGCCGATGGCGGATGCCTGCAGGAAGCGGCGCCGCCCCAATTGGATCGCGTTGCTGGTTTTCATGCCCGGCTCCGATATTGACGGTTTGTTGTAACGTGGGTATTGGCCGTATACAGCATCGTTTCCAGCGATCTGCCCGTTGCTCGATCGCAGTCAATCAGCGCTTGATTGCGCTGCATTCGGAAGCGGTACCTTGTTCATCCCTATCGATGCGCCAACGCGAAATCGAGGGCGGCACATACGGCGGCGACTTGCGCCGCGTTGCACTGCGCAGGAGTCGCGCGTGGACTGTCCGGATAGACCTCGGTGGTCGTCTTGTAGCGCGCATCGGTGATGCCGGCGCACAGACCGAGCTGCCGGAGTGGATAGTTGATGACGCCCGGCGCGACGACCGGTGAACCGATGATCTCGCCGCGCTCGTCGGCCGGGGCGATATGCGTGACGTTGGCCACCGCAGCGATCACAGCCTGTTGGAATTCGGGTTGTGGGTTCGCGCTGTCGTCGACCAGATAGAAACCATCGGGAATTCCGCTCGGCTCGAATGGTTTGCCATCGCGCGCGGCGAGCGCCGGACGGAACTCCGATTCGTCGCTATCGGTGGTCTCGTGCAGATCGATATGGACGATCACGCGATC
>JBDTWV010000458.1:0-2903 GCA_040006495.1 Dokdonella sp. | reverse complement strand
ACTCCGCATATCCCCGGACTTGCCGAGGCCGGTTATCTGACCAACGAGAACGCGTTCGAGCTTACCGAACCGCCGCAGCGCCTGATGGTGATCGGCGGCGGTCCACTGGGCTGCGAAATGGCGCAGGCGTTTGCGCGCCTCGGTGTGCACACCACGATTGTGCAGCACTGGCCGCTGTTCCTGCCCAGGGAAGAGCGCGACGCTGCACAGATCCTGTCCGATGCATTCGCGCGCGACGGCATCGAGGTCCGTCTCAATACGAACGTCGTCAACATACGCGTGGAGAAGGGCCTGAAGGTCGTCGATCTGGTCAGTGACGATTACAAAAACACATTGACCGTCGATGCGATCCTCACCGGCACTGGCCGGGTGCCAAATGTCGAGGGCCTGAATCTCGAAGCTGCTGGTGTCGGGTATGACATCAAACACGGTATCCATGTCGATGATTTCCTGCGCAGTAGCAATCGACGGATCTATGCTGCCGGCGATGTGTGCCTCGAACATAAGTTCGATGACACCGCTGAGGCCACCGCGCGCATTGCCGTGCGCAATGCACTTTTCCCGGGTCACAGTCGATTGAGCGCATTGACGATTCCGTGGTGTACCTACACCGATCCGGAGATCGCGCATGTGGGCCTGTACGTGCGGCAGGCGAATGCGCGCGGTATTGCGGTGAAGACCTTTACCGTTCCGATGCATGCGGTGGACCGCGCGGTTGCCGACGATGAGGAAACCGGTTTCGTGAAGATCGTCGTCGCGGACCGCACGGACCGCGTTCTGGGGGCGACGATCGTTGGGCGGCATGCGGGCGAGATGATCAGCGAAATCACGCTGGCGATAGTGGCGGGCGTCGGGCTGCGCACCCTGGCGCGCGTGATCCATCCGTATCCCACTCAGGCGCAAGCGATCAAAATGGCCGCTGATGCATACGATCGGACTCGCTGGACGTCACGCATACAGCGTCTCGCCAATGTGTGGTTGCGCTGGCGACGCCAATGACCGGGGCTTGCCCGCGGAGGCGCTCTACAGCAACGTCCGCCGGGAGCGTGGCCGCAATCGGTATCGGCCTCGCCGGCCGCCTTGAGCACCCATCTGATGGCGCATGAAATCATCGCGCTGATCGCGCAGTACGGACTGCTGTTGGTTTTTGCAAGCGTCCTTGTGGAGCAGCTGGGATTCCCGATCCCGGCGGTCGCGGTGTTGGTGGTGGCCGGAGCACTTGCCGCATCTGGACAGCTATCGCTACCGGGTACTCTTCTCGTGGCGCTCATTGGGTGCCTGCTCGCTGACCTGGCATGGTATTGGGCAGGTCGACGTTTTGGTGCGCGTGTGCTGCGCACATTGTGCCGCGTTTCGCTGTCGCCCGATTCGTGTGTGCACCAATCGGAGCTGCGTTTTGAACGCTGGGGCGGCCAGATGTTGCTGGCCGCGAAATTCATGCCCGGGCTGTCCCTGGTCGCGCCTCCGCTGGTTGGCGCACTAGGGTTGCCGCTGCGCGCTTTTTTATTGTTCGACGCTCTGGGCTCGCTGCTTTGGGCGGTGGTGGCCGTAGGGCTTGGCTACGCGTTTGCCGCGCAGATTGATCGCTTGCTGGAGAATTTGCTGGCGGCCGGCACGATCGCGATCAAGTTGATTGTGGGACTGCTCGCGCTTTACATCGTCGTCAAATGGTGGCTGCGGCGCCGCCTTTTGATCGCACTGCGGATGCCGCGGATAACGGTGGCCGAATTGCACGACGCATTGAGCAGTGGTCATGCGCCACTGGTGGTCGATGTGCGAACGGCGATATCGCGCCACATCGACCCGCAGATCATCAGCGGTGCGTTGTTTGCCGATCTTGATCATATTGTGCAGTCAGTGTCTGGCGTCCCATTCGATCGTGACCTGGTGATCTATTGCAACTGTCCGCATGAGGCAACATCGGCGCGCGCGGCGAAAGCGCTTATCGCGCACGGTTACCTGAGAGTGCGACCGCTGCAGGGCGGACTTGCAGCGTGGGCTGCGGCGGGGTATGCGGTTCGGCCAACACCGGACGTCAGTTGAGGTGCATTGAAACGCGGCAACCCGCGCGCGTCAGGCGCGATATTTTTCTGGCGCGGGATTCACATGGCCGCACGCTTTGCACGTACGCGCATCGAGGGAGCGATAGAAGTGGTCGAACACGGCCGGAAAGTCGGTTTCGATGTTCTGCAGGTGAAAGAACTCTTCGTAGAGCTTGTGATTGCAGCTCTCACAGAACCACAGCAGGCCATCAGCCTCGTGGGGGAGGCGTTTGCGTTCGATGACCAGACCGATCGAGCCGGGCATGCGCTGCGGCGAATGCGGTGTGCGCGGAGGCAGGTAAAACACCTCCCCAGCTCGGATCGCGATGTCACGTACGCGGCCATCTTCCTGGATCTTGAGCACCATCTCGCCTTCGATCTGATGAAAAAATTCCGGGCCTTCGTCCCAGTGGTAATCGGTGCGCAAGTTCGGGCCGCCGACGATCATCACGATGAAGTCGCCATCGACCATGCACTTGTTGCCTACCGGTGGCTTCAGTAGGTGGCGGTGTTCTTCGATCCAGGCATTCAGGTTGAATGGTGGGGTCAGCATCGGGGGTCCTGTCGTCGCTAACGATGGAGACAGTCTAGCGTGCAATCGCCGCGATGCATTTCAGCTCGATTGCAATCGCTGTAGGCAGCGACGTGATGCCGAGAGTCGTTCGGCACGGCGCGCTAGCCGGATCGCTGAAATGCTCGGCGTAGATGCGGTTGTACGCTGGAAAATCACGCGCCATGTCGGTCAGAAAGGCGGTCACGTCGACCAAGTCTTCCCAGTGCCCACCACTGGCGGCGAGGATCGCGCGCACGTTCGCGAATACCTGTCTGCATTGCGCGTCGATGTCGTACGCTATGAGCTTT
>JBDTWV010000457.1:0-2904 GCA_040006495.1 Dokdonella sp. | reverse complement strand
AGGATCGCATCGGCTGGCTCTACGAACATCAGCGCAACAACCCCGATCATCTCGGCAACGATGGTTCGTGGCGCAGTAGCTGGCTCATGCATGAAGGGGGTGACTGGGACCCCGCCAAGGAAGTTCGTGGCAGCTCGCCGTGGATGAGCGAGAACATCATCGACGGGCTGTGGCATGCATGGCTGGTGACCGGCGATCCGCGTATTCCGCAGATGATCACCGGCTTCGGGCGTTACCTGGAGCGATACGGCTGGATTCGGCCCGAGCAGATGCTCAATCCTCACGGTTGGCGCAACCCCTGTTCGGGTTCCGGCGGACAGATTGCCTGGTATTGGTCATCGGCGCATGCCAGCAGCACGGCGCTGGATACAATTCAGGAGTCCGAGGGCTGGTACAGCGATGCGCACACGGTGGAACTGGCCTTGCCGGTCGCCGCCGCCCGATATTTCGAGCGCGATCCGCAACAAAGTGCCGCGCTTGAACACCGGCTTGCCGCCATCGCCGCGTCCTACAACAAGGACTGCGCCATCGATGCCGATACGTTGCGCCGGTTCAACTGGAACAATCGTGGTGGCGGCGTGGTGGCGTGGCTGATCCGGCAGCCCGCCGGCAGCGGCCTGACCTCATCCATGGCGAAGAACGCAACGCCATGAATCGTCAGATGGCGGTTTTGCGGAGCATTACCCTGGTCTCGGCAGCCACCTATTTCGAGTACGCGCTTGGTCTGGTTGTCAGCATCTGGATAGCGCGGACCCTGGGGCCTGCCGAGTTCGGCCGCTACGCCTTCGTGCTGTGGCTGTGCGGGTGGTTGATGACGTGCAGCAACCATGCGCTGACCACGTCGTCGACCAAGTTCATCGCCGAGGCCGATGGTGCCGGCAAGCCTGACCTTGCCTCGCATATCGCGCATCGCCTCAGTCAGTATCAACACCTCAGCACATTCATCGTGATCGCGTTGTTCGCGGTGATCACCTGCGTTGCCCAGCCTGACCAGTGGAAGCCGTTTCTGCTGCCGGTCATATTGTTTGTCACCATTGCGGTGGCGGCCAAGGCCAACTACTTCATGCTGGTCGCTATCGAGAAGGGGCAGGAACGCTTTGAGCCCGCGTCAATTTCCACGGCGGTGTCAGGGGTGCTCGGCATCGGGCTGATCGGCGCCGCGGCGCTGATTCACGCGCCGGTGATCGACTTCATTGCGCTTTTCGCGGTTGCCTGTCTGATCATCAACCTGATCAACCGGCTGGCCTTTCGTCGGTATTGCCGGCCGATCGTGGCCGGCCCCATACCGCCCGAGACAAGCCGGCGCCTCTCGCGCCACCTGCGCCTGACCGCGGCCCTGGTGCTGTTGATTTCTTTCCGGTCGAGCATGATCGAGGTGTTCCTTCTCAATACGTTCTCCACGTCGGCGGCAGTCGGATTCTTTGCGATTGCCACCACGCTGACACGCGGCGCGGTCGACCTGTTTTCGGTGGGGCTCACGGCGACGCTATTGCCGTACATGGCCAAATCCTTCGGCGAAAACGGACAGGAACAGACTGCGCGCCTGTTGTCCGACGCAACGCGTTTTTACTGGGCCGCCGGCCTGGTCATCGCCGGCATAGGTTTGGTGGTGACACCCGGGATCGTCACCTTGATGTACGGCAATCGCTATGTTCAGGCGATTCCGGCGATCGAGGCGATGCTCGTGCTGGCAGGCTTGCTGCTGATCGGCAACAGCATCGCGGCATTCCAGATCGTGGTTGACCGCCAGGACGACCGCGTACGCATCTCGGTCATGACGTTGATTGCCAATGCCGTGCTGGGCCTCGCCCTGATCCCGCCTTTCGGCCTGGCCGGTGCCGTCATGACCTATGCGGGCACTCGATTCACCGAGCTGGGGCTTGCCATCGTGTATCTGCGCCGCATCACCGCCGGGGGCCTGCCGGTCGCAGCGATGGGGCGTCTGCTCGGCGTTGCGGTCGTGGCCTCCGCGATCGCGTGGCTGACCGCCGACGTGCTGGCCAGTCGTTTCGGTTTCATTGCCGGCGGCATGGTTTTCGTGGCGATCTTCCTGCCAGCCAGCTTCGTGGTGCGTTACTGGAGCGATGGCGACTACCAGCTGATGACGGTGATCGCGAATCGCCTGGGGCCGCCGGGACGCATGCTGATGCGTGGCGCGAGCATCCTGCAGCGAGCACCCGCGAAAACGCCATCCTAAAGACTTCTCCGTGCGGTTGCGCAGACGAAGTCGGCCTCGAACTTCCGCTCGGTCTCGACACGAGCTGTGTGACTGGGCAGCGCCGTACAGGCACGACATCCTGCCGACACCCGTCGTTGCGCGCCTGAGATGACTGGACCGTCAGGCGCCCAGGGTCCAGTGGACGATGTGCGGCATGAATCCGAATTTTCGCTTGAAGCGCTGCATCGTCGGGGTGGCACCGTAATAGCTACCGTAGGCGTAATAGCGGACGTGCGGATAGTCCCTGATCACACATTCCGCCAAGCCGATGATCAACATCGGCACGATGCCATCATCCTGATGCTCCACATGCCCGAAGATGGTCTGGATCGCGCACAGCTCGCCCGCGATCAGGCAACTGGCATAGGCATACAGGCGACCATCGCGGAAGATGCCGTAGTAGGGGTAGTCGTGCCGATCAGACCGCGATGAAGGATCACTGTTGGCAGCGCTGGCACGGGTGCGCAACTTTTCCGGCATCGGCCTGCCTTGGCGAACGTCACTCGAGCCGAGAATGGCAACGATCTCATCCAGGTGCGCGTTGTAGCTGAGCCGTTCAAAGCTGTAGCCCAGACGCTGCGATTTCTTGTAGTTGCGGCGCGCAGCGCCTTCGATCAAACCAAAATAATCGCTGAAACTCGGCGGCAGGGTGCATACGCAAAAACCGTATTGGTACTGCCGTATCA
>JBDTWV010000456.1:0-2924 GCA_040006495.1 Dokdonella sp. | reverse complement strand
GTACAGCGTGACGAGTTCGCCGGCCGACAGCACGAATTTGAGTGAATTCGGCACCTATTGGCAGGCCAATTATCCGACGGTTCCGCGAACATTCGCCGCGCTCCTCTCGGGCAAGGCAGAGACACCGAATAACGCCTCCGGCATCGCATGGATCAACTCGTACTGCCACAACCAATCGCAGGGCGGCAGCTACAGCGTCACCCAAGTGTTCACGAACCCTCAATTGAACGTCGGCTTATCCGCGCTGATTGCGGGCCACGAAATCGGCCACAATTTTGGCGCCTACCACACGCATTGCACCAACCTCACGACCGGCGCGCTGACTGCCACGAACACGATCGACAAATGCTACAGCGGCGAAACGGGCTGCTATTCAGGCCCGACCACCTGCCCGACGTCCGGGCCCGGTGCACCAGCCGGAACCGTAATGAGCTATTGCAACAGTATCGGTTGCGGAACGGGCGGCCAAAACGTATTGCAGTTCCATCCCACCCAGATCACGACACTGTCCGCCCTGATCGCACAGAACACACCGTCGTGCCTTGCCGCGAACGCAGATCAGATCTTCAAGAACGGCTTCGACGGCTGAACCCGGTCAATCACGCATCAAGGTGGATTTGCCGAACAGGCTTTCGACCAGATCGACGGTCACTTGCGCGGTCTGGTTGCGCACGTCGAGCGCGGGGTTCAGCTCCATGATGTCGAGCGAGCCCATGCGGCCGCTATCGGCGATCATTTCCATGCACAACTGCGCTTCGCGATAGTTGGGGCCGCCGGCTATCGTGGTGCCCACCCCGGGGGCGATCGAGGGGTCGAGGAAGTCGACGTCAAAGCTGACATGCAGGTGATCGTCGGCGCCGAGGTTCTGCAGCGCCTGCTCCATCACCCGCTTCATGCCGACCTCATCGATGTAGCGCATGTCGTAGATGTCGAGGCCGACGTCATGCACCAGCTTGCGCTCGCCGATGTCGACCGAGCGGATCCCGATCTGGCGAATGCTGGCCGGCGTGAGCGCCGGCGAACTGCCACCGAGTTCGGTCAATTCGTGCGGCCCGAATCCGCACAGGCACGCCACCGGCATGCCGTGGACGTTGCCCGACGGGGTCAGCGCGCTGGTGTTGAAATCGGCGTGCGCATCGAGCCAGAACACGGTCAGACGCTTGCCATTATCGCGGCAATAGCGCGCCACGGCAGTAATCGACCCGATCGCAAGACAGTGATCGCCGCCGAGCAGGATCGGCAGTCGTCCGTTCTCCAGCTCGGCACCGACCGCATGCATCACCGTTTGGCTCCATGCAAGCACCTGGGGCAGATGACGATAGCCTTCACTCGGCGGCTGCCAGGGATTGCCCGGGCCAATCAGGTTGCCGCGATCGACGACATCCAGACCACGCGCAGTCAGCGCTTCGGCCAACCCGGCGACGCGCAGCGCCTCTGGACCCATTGAAGCACCACGATGACCTGCGCCAATATCGGTCGGGGCGCCAATCAGTGAAACCGGACGAAAATTCTGCATGGCGGTGTCGCCGGCAGGACGCGCGATTCATCGCGTGAGGCCTGCGGACGATTTCCTTTCTGAGAGAGACAAGTCTGCATGATCGACGAATTTCGCCACGACGTCACGGACCGCGTCTGATCAAGACGCGCATGCGGCACCCGGAAATCAGGCTGCGCTACCCACTCACGGAATTGCCGGCGGCTCTGTCTTGGCGAGCACCTCCGCGTCGGCGAGCGCGCCCAGCAGCGTCTGGATCGACGCCGCGAGCCGCTCGATGGCCGCGGTCGACATCTGTGGCGACCCCTGCCCCTGTGGTTCTGGCTGACTCATCAACTCATCGGCTGCATTCGCAACCGCGCCCAGCCGCACGTAACCGTACGATGACGCCGAGCCACTCAAACGATGGATCTGTGCATGCAGATCGAGACGCGCGGCAGCGTCCGGCGTGTCTGCAAATGCGCGCCAGGCCTGAACGAGGTCGGCATGCTTTCGAGCCAACGAAGCGGCATAGCGCATCCGCAACGGGTCGTAATGTGGGTCGGTTTCATTCATCGGACGGTCGCTGCTGGTAACGCCTGCGCATCGTGCGCGTCATGCACGGCGCGTGCCTGCCGATGGAGGCCCTGTTGACGATGTTTTACGTCATGTAGTGACACCGGCGTGTTCCCATGCAAACGTGAGCGACGTTCGCTGTCATCCTTTTGCCCCCTTCCGAGGAGCTTTCCCATGAGCGATTTGACCAACCAGGTACTCAGCCATCTGGACCCGGCCAGCATCAGCGCTATCGCCGCGAAACTCGACATCGACCCCGCCCAGGCCGAGGCGGCGATTCAGCAGGCGGTACCTCTGGTCGTTGGCGGACTCGCCAAAAACGCATCGACCGATGCCGGCGCGGACGCGCTCCACAACGCCGTTTCCGACCACGCCGGCATGGATATCGGCTCGATCCTCGGCAGTGTTCTCAGCGGCGGCGGCACGGGCGGGTCAATTCTCGGCCACGTCTTCGGCAACCGCCAGGATCAAGCCACGCAGCATCTCGGTCAGGCCAGCGGTCTGGGCTCGCAGTCCGCAGGACAACTGCTCGCGATGCTCGCGCCGGTGATCATGGGCGTGCTCGGCAATATCGCGCAAAAGCAGGGCATGAATGCAGGCGGGCTTGGCGGAATGCTCGGGCAGGAATCGCAGAAAATCGGCCAGGGCGGCTTCGGCGGCCTGCTCAACTCAGTGCTCGATCAGGACGGCGACGGCAAGCTCGGGCTTGGCGATCTGCTCAAGGTCGGCTCGGAATTCCTGGGTTCGCGGCGCACGGTTTGATTCTTCCGACTACGACGCGACCTCAGCAAGCCGCGATGCGGCAGACGGCTCGCGGCTGCGCCGCACTCATCAAACATCCCGCCGCTGGAGAGTTGTGGGAGCGCCGGAAGGC